>CAMEGY010000010.1 GCA_945916625.1 uncultured Anaerococcus sp. | reverse complement strand
AAAATAGCAGAAAATACATCTTTTATCCTAGATGGCCGAGATATAGGAAGCGTAGTTTTCCCTGATGCAAAATATAAGTTTTACCTTACGGCTTCAGCTCTGACTAGGGCCAAAAGAAGATTTGATCAGGGAGAGTCTGATATGTCGGTTGAAGAAATAGAAAAGGCCATTATAAAGAGGGATAACTATGACTCTAATAGAGATATTGCGCCACTAAAAGTAGCAGATGGTGCGGTAATTGTAGATAGCTCCAATTTAAATATTAATCAAACAATAGATTTAATCTTATCACATTTAGAGGATACAGATGTTTTATAATGTAATAGTTGGACTTATAAAAGTATTATTATTTCCTTTTTATAGGATAAAAGTGTTTGGAAAAGAAAATATACCTAAAAATAAGGATATAATTGTCTGCGCAAACCACTGGTCAAACCTAGATCCATTTTTTTTGGCTTTATCATTACCAATAAAATTTAACTTTATGGCAAAAAAAGAATTGTTTGAAATACCTGTTTTAAGAGGAATTTTATCAAAGGCAGGAGTTTTTCCCGTTGATAGACAGGGAAGTGATATAAAATCCTTAAGACATGCCATATCAATAATAAAAGACGGAAAAACCCTGGGGATTTTCCCAGAAGGAACTAGGGTTAAAGAAATCGGAAGAGAAAATATGCATGAGGGAGTTGGCTTTATTGCCCTTAAATCAAAGGCAGATATTTTGCCTATAGAAATCATTAGTTCTTATAAGTTATTTTCTAAAGTAGAAATCTATATCAAAGAACCAATTAAAATTAGCGAATATTCAAGCCTTAAGAATAAGGAGGCGATGAAAAAAATAAGTGATGATGTTTTTGAAAAAATATATAAAAATAGGAGAGTATTAGAAAGAGAAAATAATGGAAATAATAATTGCTAAAAATTCAGGATTTTGTTTTGGAGTAAAAAGAAGTGTTGAGCTTGCAAATGAAGCCTTAAACAGTGATAAAAAAGCTTATTGTTTGGGTCCTTTGATTCATAATCCACAACTAGTTTCTGAACTAGAATCTAAAGGGCTAGCTGTGATAGATAAGGACGAAGCCCTAAATATCAAGGATAGCCTAATCGTGATAAGGGCACATGGAGAGACTCAAAATCTTAAAGAAATGCTAATTGCAAATGGTAATGAGATTGTTGATGCTACTTGTCCAGTTTTAAATAATATATATAAAAAAATAGTAGATAAGGAAAAAGAGGGCTATCAGGTAATAATTGTTGGAGATAAAACACATCCTGAGATAATTGCTATGGACTCTTTATTAAATAAGGGTATAGTAGTTGAAGATGAGACTGAAGCAAAAAATATTAAGAATTACGAAAAACTATATGTAGTGAGCCAAACTACAAATAGGTTTGAGTATTTTATAAATATTGCTAACAAGTTAGAAGAAAATAATGATAGTGTAGTAATAGAAAACACAATCTGCAATGCAACCAAACTAAGGCAAGATTCAGCTAAAGAACTAGCTAGTCAGGTAGATTGTATGATTGTAGTTGGTGGTTTTAATAGTTCTAATACAAACAAGCTATACCAAGTAGCAAGTTTGTTTTGTAAAAATGTTTTAAGGATTGAAACTGTTAAAGATCTACCTTTGCAAAAGCTCTCTAAATTTAAAAAATTAGGAATAATCGCAGGAGCGTCTACGCCTGAGTCGATTATCGAGGAGGTAGTAAGTAGTATGGATGAATTCACAAAAGAAGAATTTATGAACAGTCTGGAGAATAGTTTAAGAAAGATTTACCCAAAAGAGGTAATCACAGGTACAGTAATCAACGTTAAAGATGATGAGGTATTTGTAGATATCCAATATCGTGCAGATGGTATTGTTAAACTAGACGAAATGACTGAAGAGGAACAACAAGATCCTAAAAACAATTTTGAAGTTGGTAATGATATAGATGTATATGTTATCAAACTTGACGATGGAGAAGGCAATGTTTCTCTTTCTACTAGAAGAGTAGAAGGAATGAAGGTTTGGAAAGAATTAGCCGAAAAATTCGAAAACGAAGAATTAGTTCACGGTAAGGTTGTTGGATTTAATAAGGGCGGCCTAAATGTTGAAGTAAATGGTGTTCAAGGTTTTGTACCAGCTAGCCAAATAGCAACATACTTTGTTAAAAACCTTAAGAAATTTGTTGGTGAAGAGTGGGATCTTAAGATCATAAGCATCGACGAAAGAAAAAATAGACTTGTATTATCAAGAAAAGATGTAATAGAAGAAGAACTAGATGACCTTTGGGAAGAGCTTGAAGAAGGTCAAGTAGTTGAAGGTAAAGTTGCAAGACTTACTGATTTTGGTGCCTTTGTTGAAGTAAATGGTCTTGACGGTTTACTTCATGTTTCTGACATTGCATGGACAAGAGTAGAACATCCATCAGATGTCCTAAATGTTGGCGATGATATAGAGGTTAAAGTCCTAAAATTAAGCAAAGAGAAAAACAGAATCTCTCTTGGACGTAAACAACTTGAAGAAAAGCCATTCGAAAAATTCGTTAATGAACACGAAGTAGGAGATGTAGTCAATGGTAAGGTTGTAAACTTACTTGACTTCGGTGCTTTCGTTGAAGTTGCTGACGGTGTAGAAGGACTAGTGCACGTATCAGAAATTTCTTGGGAACACGTAGAACAACCATCTGACGAACTTAATGTTGGCGATGAAATCGAAGTTAAAATCATTTCAATCGACAAAGAAGAAGAAAAAGTTGGTCTTTCTATAAAAGCTTTAAAAGAACAACCTGAAAGAATTGAAAGAAAGCCAAGAAAACAATTTAGAAATAACGATAAACCAAGAAGGAAAGTTGAAAGAGACAACACAAAAGCATTCGGTGACGATGACCTAAATAATAACCTTGGTGATATGCTTGCACAAGCACTATCAGAACAAGGGTCTGATGACTTATTAGGATCAATTGAAGAAGACGCTGAATAAAATCAATAACTAAAAAGGGATGACTAAGTTCATCTCTTTTTTTACTTAAGGAGTAATATGGCAAGCAAAAAGTTAGACAAATACAAAGATTATTTCAAAGGAAAAACCTACAATATTACAACCTTTGGTTGTCAAATGAATGAGCATGATTCTGAGAGGATTTCCTTTATCTTAGAGGATTTGGGATACACTTACGAAGAGGATAGGAAAAAGGCAGATTTTATCTTATTTAACACCTGTTTGGTAAGAGAAAATGCCGAACTTAAGTTATATGGTCAAGTCTCATCTCTTAAAAAGATAAAGGAAGAAAATCCAGAAAAAATCATAGCAGTATCAGGTTGTATGATGCAAACAGAAGTCGCTAGACAAGTCATAATCGATAAGCATAAGGAAGTTGATATTATCTTTGGTACCAAAAATATAAATTCATTAGCTGACCTTATTTTTAGGTACCTAGAGACAAATGAAAGAGTTGTAGATATATCAACAGATGATGTAAAAGATGATTTTGTAAAATATAATACACCAAATGATTTCCAAGCTTATGTAAATATAATGACAGGTTGTGATAACTTCTGCTCTTACTGTATAGTACCTGAATCTAGAGGTAGAGAAGATTCAAGAAGGCCTTCATCAATAATTCAGGAGGTAGAGTACTTGGTAAATGAAGGATATAAAGAAATCACACTACTTGGTCAAAATGTAAACTCTTATGGGAATAAGGCTGACTTTAAACATACATTTCCAGAATTATTAGAAAAGGTGGCACAAATTCCTAATTTAAAAAGACTTAGATTTACAACAAGTCACCCTAAAGATTTATCAGATGAATTAATACAAGTAATCAAAAGAAATGATAATATCTGTAAGTATTTCCACCTACCGCTTCAATCAGGATCAGATAAGGTCCTTAAAGATATGAACCGTAAATACACTCAGGAAAAATATCTTGAGAGAGCAAGAAAGCTAAAAGAAGAAATACCAGAAATTGCAATATCAACAGATATAATTGTAGGCTATCCAACAGAAACTGAAGAAGACTTTCTAGAAACTCTAAAAGTATGTCAAGAAGTAGGCTACGATACAGCCTTTACTTTCAAATATTCACCAAGACCAAAGACAAGGGCTGCAAAGCTTACACCAATAGAGGATGATATTGTACAAGACAGGTTTGATAGGCTCCTTGATGTATTGTATCCTATCTTTTATGAGAAAAACAAAGCTTATATAGGAAAAACAGTTGAGGTACTTCTAGAATCAGAAAGCAAGAATAATCCTGAAGTCTTAACAGGAAGGACTGATGATTACAAGCTTGTCCATGTTAAGGCAGATAAGAGCCTTATAGGTGAGATTGTTAGTGTCAAAATTACCGATAATACATCATTTACGATATCGGGCGATCTTGTAGAATAATTAAATAAAATTAGCAAAAAGGGCTTCAATTAAAAGCTAGGTTTAATCTTATAGACAAAGATTTTTAAGAACATTTTATATTAAATTGAATTTATTAGGTAACTTTGATAAATTTAAAAAAATATAAAAATATTTTCTTATCATATTTTTTTAGGTAAACGATCTATAGCTTAGTATAAAGTCCTTTTACTATTTATGAAATTTAGATATAAAGTATATTTGATATATTAAAAGCTTTTTTTATAAAAAATAATCAGGTACAATATTTGATAGCAGAAAGGAGGTTGTATGAAAGATGTTTCTGTAAAAGCTAAGGCTAAATTATCAGAAATTTTAACTGATGAAATGGTCGAAAGCTTGATAAGGGAAAATAATCTAGAAACAAAGGCTGACTATCTTAGTAAAGTTTATAATTTTATAAGCCCTTATGATGAAAAACTTACTATCGAGGATAAGCTTAAAGAACACTTCTATAAGGAATTAAAAAGCTTAGACTATTTTCTATCAGGTCTTAGTAAGAAATTTTACCAGCTGTATTTTTCAATTTACAAAATTTATTATATTCAAGAAATTATTACAAGTATTTTAAATAATTCCTTAAGTGACAATTTAACATATTTCAAAAATAGCCCCTATTATAAAACTATGAAACTAGATTATAATACAAATTTTAGTGATTTTATTGAAAGTATCGATGATAAGCATTTAAGGAGAGTCCTTGAACCATTTTTAAATGAAAATATTAACAGGGATTCTATTATATTTTTATCATCAAATGCATTGATCAAATCGTATTATAGGGATCTTTTGAAATTAAGCGAAGATTTTCCATATAAAGAAGCAAAAATAATTAAAAAATTCATAGCTGAAGAGATAAATTTACTCAATTTTGAAATGATATATAGGTTAAAAACTTTTTTTGATGTAGATGATAATGAAATATTTAATTATCTCATTGAGGGAGGCTACCTATATAATGGGTCAAGGCTTAAAGAAATTTCGATTCTTGATAAGGAAGAACTCATGGATTATTTTAAAAATACGAGGTATAAGAATTTGTTTGAAGAAGAAAATATTTTTTATAAGGTCAAGGAGGAAAAGAAAATAAAGATATTGAAAGATGAAATAATCAATGAAAGATCGGATGTTCTTTATATAATTTCTGCTATTAATCTTTTATATATTAATATGAAAAATATTATAGCGCTTCTAGAAATGGATGATAATTATACTAACATTCAAAAGAAAGAGTTGTTGATAGGAAGGTAAATATGACAGTAGAAAAAATGCACCTGGTAAATATTACATCTAGGTTGTCGAATCTAAGAGATTTACTGATAGATGTGATAAATATAGGTCAAATAGAACCAGTAGATGCTTTTAATCAAGTAGCAAGTAGGGCATTTTCAGTTAAAGCAAGCACTGAAAATGTAGAGCTTACAGAAGATATGAATAGTATCAAAAGTTTTGAGGGTCTGTCTAAGTCTGATATAGAAAAAATTACTTATCTAAAGACCCTGCTTGAAAGTGATGATAGTATTAATGATTCTTGTAAGAAGGCTATTTCAAAAGAAGATTTAGAAGACCTTTATAAAAATCTTGCACCAATTATAAAAAGAAAAGAAGAATTGCTTGAGAAGAGAAAGGAACTTTTAGATTTTAAAGGAAATCTTGAGATACTTGATAAGGCTGAAATTGATATAGAAAAAATAAAAAACCTCAATTATTTCGATTATAGGTATGGCGAGGTATCTAAAGATGGAAGATTTATATTAAAAAATAATTATGAAAATATTCCATCACTAATTATTCACTTAGATGAAGATGCTTTAAAATCATCAGATGCCCTAAATGAGATATTTGAACTAGATAAGAAAACTACCATTAGAAGAAAAGAAGTAGATGATATCATAGCAAATGAGAAAGAAGAAAGTTTAAAGGTTGCTATGAGGATAGACAATGAATATTCTAATAAGATTCAAGACGAAATAATTAGGATAAATTCAAAATACGATCAAGAAATTGAACAAAAAAGTAAAGAAATCAAGGAAGAATATAAGAAGCTTAGAGATGATATACAAGCCGTATATGATGAAAAAATTGATATGCTTGTTGACTATGCTTTTGATATTATTATGAAAGGGGATTAGATGGCTGATAAGATTAAAAATTCTAAAGAAAATTATTTGTTAGTCTACCCTAAGCAAGTTAAGGATGATATAGGAAGAGCTGTTAATACTTTGGGATTTATTGATAAAAAAATTCCAGATCAAAACCTATCTTCTATAAATAGTGAAATAGACAGTATTGACAAAGAATTAGATGCTATTAATAAGAATCTTGAAGAAATTAAATCAAAAAACAAGGATATAGTAGATAATCTTTCTCATTCCTTAGATTATTACGAAAAAAGTGATGAATTGGTCTCAAAGATGGCCAAGGGTGATAAGTACTTGTACCTTTCAGGTTGGGTTCCAGATTCAAAGATAGATGAATTTACGGATCTCTCTGATAAGTATGAAGATACAACCGTGACAGTGAAAAAAGACACTAATCAATCACCACCAACAAAACTAAAAAATAATAAGCTTTTTAGACCCTTCGAGTTTTTAGTAAATATGTATGGGGCTCCAAATTATAATGAGATTGACCCAACTCCATTTTTCGCTATATCCTATATGCTTTTATATGGGATGATGTTTGGAGATTTAGGCCAAGGTTTAGTCTTTGTCTTACTAAGTTTCTTAGTAGATAAGAAAAATAAGACCTTCGGCGCTCTTCTTAGGAGAATTGGATTTTCAGCATGCTTCTTTGGCATAATGTATGGTTCGATTTTTGGTATAGAAACCCTTATACCAGCCTTACTTATAAAGCCATTTGACAATATAATGAAAGTCCTTATCGCTTCAGTAGCATTCGGTATAGGTCTACTCGTAATAGCTTACTTTATGGGAATCTATAACAAATTGGTTAAGCAAAAAAATATAGAGGAAGGCATCTTCGGTAAAGAAGGTATAGCAGGGCTTATGATGATGACTTCATTTGTCTTACTAATCCTTAATATTACAAATGTAAGTCCTTTACCAAAAGCTATTGGTTTAGTAATGTTAATTCTATCAATAGTAATGATTGTTTTTTCAAAACCAATCGCAGCAAAAATTGAAAAGAGAGATCATACTTATGAATCAACAGCATTTGACTATTATGTTGAAAGTTCATTTTCAATAATAGAAGCACTTTTGTCTGTATTTTCTAACCTTGTATCCTTTACAAGAGTAGGGGCCTTTGCTATAAATCACGTTGGTTTGTATATGGCTTTTGAGGTTATGAGTGAAATTGCAGGCGGTGGAATTAAAGGTCTCATTATCCTTATTTTAGGAAATATTTTAATCATAGGACTTGAAGGTATGATTGTATTTATTCAAGGTTTGAGACTTGAGTTTTATGAAATGTTTAGCAAATATTATCAAGGAAATGGTCGTAAATTTAGACCAATAAAAGAAAGAAACTAAAGGAGATATTATGATAAAATATACAGCACTATTAGCACTAGCAGTAGTAATTATAACAATTTATTCAGGTTTATACCTATTAAAAACAAATGAGGATCCATCAAAAGCTAAAATCAGAAAGGCTCTTAAGATGAATTTATTTACATTTGTACCTATCATGATGATGATTGTAGTTTTATTAATTCCTTCTGGATCTAAAGCTGCAGAAACTGCAGCTACAGCAGCAGCTTCTGATGGTCTAAAATATATAGGTGCGGCACTATCAACAGGTCTTGCAGCTATTGGTACAGGATACGCTGTTGGTACAGTTGGTTCTGCAGCCCTTGGAGCTATATCTGAAGATCAGTCTATCCTTGGTAGGACAATCATATTCGTAGGTCTTGCCGAAGGTATAGCAATCTTTGGTGTTATCATTTCAATCATGATCCTAAACGCATAAGATGAAAGCAAAGATATTAACTGATTCAAATAATTTGCTAACAATGTTTAGATTAAGTGCAATCGAGGGAGAATTAATAAAATCAAATAATTTTAATTTAATTTTTGATAAATCTGTAGAAGATTCTAACCTTGCAATTTTGATTATAACAAGAAGCGTCTACGATAAAAATAAACTAAAAATAGATGATTTTAGAAAAGAAAACACAAGACCTTTGATTGTAACTATAGATGGCTGAAAGGATTAGATATGTTAGACATAGAAGCAAAATTATCAAGTTTTAGAAAAATGGTCTGGGATGAAGAAAAAGAAAAAACAGACCAAGAATTGTTTCAATCAACAGAAAAAAATTCCATATTCTTAGACAGCAAAAATGAGGTTCGTAAGGAAGACTTTGAAAAAAAGATCAAAGATAGGGATGTTTTCTTAGAAATAAGAAAAAATGAAGAGATTTCTAAAATAAGTGAGGAAGAAAAAAATAAGTTCTTTACTTATAAAGAAGACTTACTTGATGATTTTTATGAAAAATTGACAGAAAAATTAAAGGCCTATAAGAAAACTTCGGAATATAAAGATAATCTTCAAAAGCAAATAAGTGAAAAGATTAAGGGTCTATCACTTAAAGAAGATGATATTATAGTCGCAGTTGTAGAAGACGACCTAGATTTAATAAAGTTTAAAAATATCGAAACTATAAATAATTCATATATTGGAGGCTTTATGTTGATCGATATTAATAGAGAATTTAGGTACAATTTTACTTTTAGGCAAAAAATAAGAGAGAACAAGTATAAACTTGGTAAAAAATTATACCAAGTTTTTGAAAGCGAGAGTTTTAATGAATCCAGTAATTAAGACAATAAATGGGCCGGTAGTATATGCAAAAAATGCTAGAAGTCTAAAAATCAAAGAGATGGTATCGGTCGGTGGATTAAAGCTTATTGGCGAAGTAATATCGGTTGATGGAGACATTGCAACAATACAGGTATATGAGGATACAACAGGACTTAAGGTTGGTGAAGAAATTATTTCAACATCCATGCCTTTGTCTGTTAGGCTAGGTCCAGGGCTTCTTGGAAATATGTTTGACGGTATTGAAAGACCTCTAAAAGACATTATGGACAAATACGGAGCCTTTATACCGTCAGGTATTGGTTTTGATAATCTCGATCTAGAAAAAGAATGGGAAGTATCCATCAAGTTTAAGTCTGGTGATAGGATCAGAAAATCCGATATATATGGAACCATAAAAGAAACAGAAGTTATTGAACATAGACTACTTTCAAATGTAGAGGGTAAAGTTATTGAAGCTAAAGAAGATGGTAAATATAAGCTTGAAGATACAATTATAAAGGTTGAAAATGATGAAGGTATTTTTGATCTAAAACTTTATCAATACTGGCCAGTTAGAAATCCAAGACCAGTGAAAAAAGCACTAGGACTTAAGAGCCTCCTTGTAACAGGCCAAAGGGTTTTAGATGTATTTTTTCCAATAGCAAAGGGAGGAACTGTTGCAATTCCAGGTGGTTTTGGAACAGGTAAAACCATGCTCCAACACCAGCTTGCCCAATACTCAGATGTAGATATTATAGTATATATTGGTTGCGGTGAAAGGGGAAATGAAATGACTCAAGTATTAGAGGAATTTCCAGACCTAATTGATCCAAATACAGGCAAAGATTTGATGCAAAGAACCATCCTTATTGCAAATACATCAAATATGCCAGTTGCAGCTAGGGAAGCTAGTATTTATACAGGAATAACTATAGCTGAATATTATAGGGATATGGGATATGATGTAGCTCTTATGGCAGATTCGACCTCTAGATGGGCTGAGGCTCTTAGAGAAATATCTGCAAGGCTTGAAGAAATCCCAGCTGAAGAAGGATATCCGGCTTATCTAGCTAGTAGACTATCTAAGTTTTATGAAAGGGCTGGTTATTTCGAAAACTTAAATGGTACAAAAGGGTCAGTTACTCTAATAGGTGCTGTTTCACCTTCTGGAGGAGATTTTTCAGAACCTGTTACAGAAGCTACAAGAAGAAGTGTAAATGTATTTTTGGGTCTTGATAGAAAACTTGCTTACTCAAGGCATTATCCAGCAATTAACTGGCTTACTTCCTATACAAATTACCTAGATAAAATTAAGGATTATTATAAAGAAAACTACAATTCTGATATTATAGCTGTTAGAAATAAGTTGATGAAAATATTAATCGATGAGGAAGAAGTCAAATCTATTATGATGCTAGTTGGTTCAGATGCCCTATCAGATGAGCAGATGAATACCCTGGATGTAGCTGGTCTTATTAGAAATGGTTTCTTACAACAAAATGCTTACAACGATATCGATAAGTATGTACCAGTTAAAAAACAAATAATTATGCTAGATATAATAGATAGATATAACGACTTAAGCAGTCAGGCTCTAAAAGATGGAATTGAATATATTGATTTTTATGATGCAAACCTATTAAATGACATTAGTCAGATGAAATATAATTACGAAAATGATAAGCTTGATAAGCTCAATGAATTAAAAGCAAAGATTGAAACACATTTTGCTAGGTTAAGGGGTTAGGATATTGAGAAAAGAATACACTAAAATTAAGAAAATTGAATCTTCTATTATAGAAGTAGAAAAAGTATCCAACATAGCGTACAACTCTCTAGTTTCAGTCAATGCTGAAGGAATGGAATTCGTAGGATCAGTTGTAATGGTAAGTGATGATACTGTCACAATTGAAGTCTATGCTAATACAGATAATTTTTCTATAGATGATATAGTTGTAAGCTTTCATGAAAAACCCCTAGAACTTCCTCTAAATGAGAAAATTTTAGGGAGGACTTTTAATGGGATAGGTGAGCCAATTGATAATGGCGGTGATATATATTCTGATGAATCCTATCCTGTAGAGGGACTTGCCCTAAATCCGGTAGCTAGAGAATATCCTAGAGATTTCATTCAAACAGGGATCTCTGCAATAGATAGCTTAACTACACTTATACGTGGGCAAAAGCTACCGATTTTTTCAGGATCAGGACTTCCTCATAATGAAATAGCAGCTCAAATTATTAGACAAGCAAAACTAAAGACAGACGAGAACTTTGCCTTTGTATTTGCTGCTATGGGTATAAAAAAAGATGAAGCCTTATTTTTTGAAGATGCTTTTTCTAAAGCAGGAATCAAAGATAAGCTAGTCATGTATCAAAACCTTGCTGATTCACCTATTATGGAAAGACTACTTGCTCCAAAATGTGCCCTTACAGCAGCAGAATATTTAGCATATAAAAAAGGCTACCATGTTTTGGTCATAATTACAGATATGACTTCATATTGCGAAGCTCTTAGGGAGGTATCTTCAATAAGAGGAGAAATACCTTCTAGAAAGGGTTACCCAGGTTATTTATACTCAAATCTTGCAAGTCTTTATGAAAGAGCAGGTATGGTTGAGGGCATAAAGGGAACAGTAACTTTGATTCCTATACTTACTATGCCAAATGACGATATAACTCATCCAGTTCCAGACCTTACAGGTTATATTACAGAAGGACAAATCGTTATCGATAGGGGTCTCGCTAATAAGGGAGTATATCCACCTATAAACGTATTACCATCTCTATCAAGGCTAATGAAAGATGGTATTGGTGAAGGATACACCAGAAGTGACCATGAAGATGTTATGAACCAGATTTATGAATCATATTCAAAAGTTATTGATGTAAGAAATATTGCTCAAATTGTAGGTGAGGAAGACTTATCTGAAATAGATAAGAAATACCTAGAATTTGGAGAGGTTTTTGAAAATAAATTTTTAAGTCAAGGGCAAAATGAAAATAGGGATTTGGAAGAGAGCCTAGACCTTGCTTGGGATATATTAAAAATTTTACCAAGAAATGAACTACACAGGGTATCTGAAGCAAATCTTGATAAATTTATAGGTAAGATAGATGAATAATCAAATAATCGCTAGCAAGGCAAATCTCATCAAGGCTAAAGAAGAGCTTAAACTACTTGAAGTCGGATTTGACATACTTGATAAGAAAAGAAAGGCCTTAATGAATGCCCATGATAGTAAAATCAAAGCTAGGGATGAGTTAAACAAGAAAGTTAATGAAACTATGAATGAAGTAAGTCATAGTTTTAATAAGGCTGTAGCAAGTATTGGTGAAGATAAACTTGAAAATTTGGCAGGACTTATACCAATTGATAATTCTATTCATATAAAAACCAATAAGTT
>CAMEGY010000009.1 GCA_945916625.1 uncultured Anaerococcus sp. | reverse complement strand
TGGGGATTTCCGCTCTTGCTTTTATTGCAGCGATTTCTAATCAAAATAATTCACTTTTTATCGGACTTATTTCTGACTATGGAGATGAGTATGATGTGGCTAGTGCAGCTATTACAGCTATTATTTCTGTGCCAATTTTTACATTTTTGACTCTATCACTATTGGGTATTGCGGATATTACTCCAAATTCTATTATAGATTTAACTTTTCCTATAGTTGTAGGAGTGATGCTTGGTAATATAGATAAAAACATTTGTGATTTTCTAGCTGGAACTCAGAAGTATATAATGCCTTTTTTGGGCTTTTCTATTGGTGCCGGTATTGATCTTATGGATGTCTTTAAGGGAGGGCCAGCTGGATTTGTTTTATCGATTATTACAGTTGGTGCAGCTTTTATAATTTCTCTACCTGCGGATATTTTTATTAACAAAAGACCAGGTTGGGCAGCTATTGCGACCTATACTGCAGCTGGTAATTCTGTTATTGTTCCAAGCCTGATAGCAGGTCTTGACCCATCTTGGGAGTCTTACGAAAGCCTTGCTGCGGCCCAGCTTGGTACAGTTGTGATTTTGACTTCCATTTTGGTTCCTCTTTTTTGTAAGTTATGGCTTGGTTTTGTAGATAATAAATCCTAGTTTTTGCTGGGATTTTTTATTTTGACATTTTATTAAATTATTTATCACATATTTTGCTTTATATATAGAAGGAAATTATTGAAAAAAGTTATAGTTTTATTAAAATAGGCTTGAAAGATTGGTATTAGCTAGTATATTTATAGGAAGGCATGGTTAGTATGTGCTTTTTTTATGAGTATTTTGTTTATTGATGAAAAAAGTATAAGATTTTACAAATTGATACTTGCCAAATGCCTATATATGTCGTATCATATATAAGTGCTTTGAAGTTGGATGTTGCTTATGTATAGGCCAATGCATAAGGAAACTCTGGCAGAGCGAGCTTAGGAATAATCCTAAGCGGTTTCCAAAAATTATCAAACGCCCGGGTGGGCGTAAAAGAAAGAGAGAGGAAAATGGCTAATCAACAAAAGATAAGAATCAGACTTAGAGCTTACGATCACGAAGTTATCGATAGCTCAGCAGAAAAAATCGTAGAAGCGGTAAAAAGAAGCGGAGCAGAAGTTAGTGGACCAATCCCATTACCAACAGAGATTGAAAGAATTACAATTCTAAGAGCGGTTCACAAAGACAAAGATTCCAGAGAACAGTTTGAACAAAGAACTCACAAAAGACTTATCGACATCATTGGTCCAAATGCTAAGACATTAGACGCGCTTAAGAAGTTAAATCTTCCAGCTGGTGTTGATATCGAGATTAAACTATAACTGTAATTAGGATGATTGACTAGTAGAGGTTAATAAGGATTAACTGAATTGTTCAATCCGCTGTAATTAAGGAGGACTCATGAAGAGTATTTTTACAACAAAAGTAGGCATGACTCAAGTCATCGATGAAGATGGAGTTATTACTCCTGTTACTGTTCTTAAAGCTGACGAGAACGTAGTTGTTCAAGTTAAGACTAAAGACGTTGATGGATACGATGCTATCCAAGTAGGAACAGTTGACAAGAAAGAAAAGAATGTCAAAAAACCAATTAGAGGTCACTTTGACAAGGCTAATGCTTCTTATAAGAGATATCTAAGAGAGATTAATCTTAAGGGAGAAGCAACAGAGCTTAAGGCTGGAGATTTGATCACAGTTGATATTTTTGAAGAAGGCGAACTAGTAGATGTAGTTGCTACTTCAAAAGGTAAGGGAACTCAAGGTGCCATCAAAAGATGGAACTATGGTAGAGGACCTGAAAGTCACGGTTCAAAATCTCATAGAGTAGCAGGTGCTAGAGCAGCAGGTTCTGACCCAGCTAGAGTATTCAAAGGTAGAAAAGGTTCAGGAAAAATGGGACACGACCGTGTAACTATTCAAAATGTCAAAGTTGTTAAAGTCAACGCAGAGGATAGCTACATCTTAGTAAAAGGCGGAGTACCAGGACCTAAGGGCGGACTTGTTGAAGTTAAACAAGCTGTTAAAAGCCTAGACTAAGGAGGAGAAAATGCCTAAAGTAGATATTTTAAATATTAAGGGAGAAAATGTTGGTGAACTAGAACTAAACGAAATCATGTTTGCAACAGAAGTAAGCGAACATGCAGTTTATGAAGTAGTTAAAAACCAACTTGCAAATAAAAGACAAGGTACACAATCAGCTAAGACACGTGCTGAAGTACGTGGTGGTGGAAGAAAGCCTTTCAGACAAAAGGGTACAGGACGTGCTCGTCAAGGTTCTATAAGAGCTCCACACTACACAGGTGGTGGTGTTGTATTTGCACCAAAACCAAGAGACTACAGCTACAAATTAGCTAAGAAACTAAGAAGAAAAGCACTTTACTCAGTACTTACTTCTAAATTAAATGACAAGGACCTAATCGTAGTTGATAGCCTAGCGCTTGACAATGTAAAGACAAAAGAAGCAAAAGCTGCACTAGAAGCTCTTAATGCAGGCAAGAAAGCTTACGTTGTTACAGCAGAAAAATGTGATGACACATACAGAGCATTTAGAAATATTGCTGGTGTAGATGTTGCTGAAGCTAGATTGATCAATGTTTATGACTTAGTAAGACATGACAAGTTAGTAATAAGCAAAGACGCTATTGCTAAACTTCAGGAGGTATTTATCTAATGAAAGCACCTTACCAAATAATCAAAAGACCTATAATAACAGAAAAAAGCATGGAAATGCTTGATGAGAACAAATATACTTTTGAAGTAGACAAGAATGCTAACAAACCAGAAATCAAAGCAGCTATAGAAGCAATCTTTGATGGCGTAAAAGTTAAATCAGTTAATACCATGAACTATAAAGGTAAAAAAGTTAGAACTAGATATGGTTATGGAAAAAGAGCTGACTGGAAAAAAGCTATCGTTGAACTAACAGAAGATAGCCAAGCTATTGAATACTTCGACGGACTATAAGGAGGACTTAGATGGCTATTAGAAAATTAAAACCAACATCAAACGGACATAGAAATATGTCAGTAAGTACCTTTGAAGAAATTACTACAGCAAAGCCATATAAGGCACTAACTACAGACCTTAAGAGCAAGGCTGGTAGAAACAACACAGGTAGAACAACAGTAAGATTCCGTGGCGGCGGAGTTAAGAGAAGATATAGAATTATCGATCTTAAGAGAGATAAAGATAATATTCCAGCAAGAGTACAAACAATCGAATACGATCCAAACAGAACAGCATATATCGCACTTGTAGCATACGCTGACGGTGAAAAAAGATATATCCTAGCTCCTAAAGGACTAAAAGTAGGTGACGTAATCGAATCTGGTAGTGAAGCAGATATCAAACCAGGTAATGCTCTTGAACTTAAAGACATCCCAGTAGGTACAACAGTACACGCAATCGAGCTTAAGGCTGGAAGAGGCGCGACACTTGCAAGATCAGCAGGAACAGGTGCACAACTTATGGCTAAAGAAGGCAACTTTGCAACACTTAGACTACCATCTGGAGAAATGAGAATGGTACACTTAAACTGCAAGGCTACAGTAGGTACAGTAGGAAACTCTGAACACGAACTACTAAGAATTGGTAAGGCAGGTAAGAACAGATATAAAGGCAAGAGACCTCACGTAAGAGGATCTGTAATGAACCCAGTAGACCATCCACACGGTGGTGGTGAAGGTAGAACACCAATTGGTAGACCAGCTCCAATGACACCATGGGGCAAAAAAGCTATCGGTGTTAAGACTAGAAATAAGAAAAAACAATCTTCTGCATACATCGTAAGAAGAAGAAACGAAAAATAGGGGGATATAATGGCTAGATCACTTAAAAAGGGACCATTTGTCGATGATCATTTAATGAAGAAAATAGACGAATTAAATGAAAAAAATGAAAAGAAAGTAATTAGAACATGGTCAAGACGTTCTACAATATTCCCTGAATTTGTAGAACACACAATAGCAGTTCATGACGGTAGAAAACACGTTCCAATCTATATCACAGAAGATATGGTAGGTCATAAACTAGGCGAATTTGTGCCAACAAGAACATTCAGAGGCCACGCAAAAAAGGCTACTGAAATGAAAAGCAAAATGCGTTAGGAGAGATAAATGAAAGTACAAGCAATAGCTAAATATCAAAGAATATCTCCTCTAAAAGTTAACTATATAGCAAGAGAAATTAGAGGCAAGCAAGTAGATGAAGCACTAAATATTCTTAAGTTTACTAACAAAAAAGGTGCAAGACTACTAGAAGATGTACTTAAAAGTGCAATTGCCAATGCTGAAAACAACAATGGACTTGATAGAGAAGATCTATACGTAGAAAAGGCATATGCAAATGATGCACCAACTATGAAAAGATACAGACCTAAAGCTAAGGGTGCTGCATACCCAATATTAAAAAGATCAAGTCATATCGGCGTAGTGTTAGCAGATATAGAGGAAAGGTAGGATTAATATGGGACAAAAAGTAAACCCTAAAGGATATAGAGTAGGCGTAATCAAAGATTGGGATTCTAAATGGTTTGCTGATAAAAAAGACTTTTCTGACCTTCTAGTAGAAGATGTAAAGATAAGAGAATTTATCAAAAAACAAGCTTATGAAGCAGGAATCGCAGATATCGAAATTGAAAGAGCAGTAAACAACCTAAAGATTACAATCTACACAGGAAAACCAGGAATGGTAATCGGTAGAGGTGGCCAAGGTGTTGAAGAGCTTAAGAATAGATTAGAGAAAATCGCACCAGGCAAAAGAATTATCATCAACGTTGAAGAAATCAAATACCAAGATTTATCCGCTCAACTAGTTGCTGAAAATATTGCTGGGCAATTAGAAAACAGAATCGCATTTAGACGTGCCATGAAACAATCAATCCAAAGAACAATGAGAGCTGGAGCTAAAGGTATCAAAACTATGGTTTCAGGAAGAGTTGGCGGAGCTGATATGGCAAGAAGTGAAGGATACTCAGAAGGTACAATTCCACTTCAAACACTAAGAGCAAATATAGACTATGGTTTTGCTGAAGCTGATACAGAATACGGTAAAATCGGATGTAAAGTTTGGATCTACAAAGGTGAAGTTCTTCCAGGAGAAAAAGCTGAAAGAGAACCAAAACTTGCGGCTCCACAAAACAACAGAAGAAAAAAGAGAAATAATAGACGTCCAAACAGAAATAATAAGGGACAAAATTAGTCTTAAAGAATTAGGAGAGTATTATTTATGTTAATGCCTAAAAGAGTTAAATATCGTAGACAACATAGAGGCAGAATGAAAGGTAATGCTAATAGAGGCAACCAACTTGCATATGGTGAGTACGGTTTACAAGCTCTAGAAGCTTGCTGGATGACAGCAAACCAAATCGAGGCTGCTCGTCGTGCGATGACAAGATATATTAAAAGAGGCGGAAATATTTGGATTAAAGTATTTCCAGACAAACCAGTATCTAAAAAGCCTGCAGAGGTAAGGATGGGTTCTGGTAAAGGTTCACCAGAATACTGGGTAGCCGTAATTAAACCAGGTAGAGTACTATTTGAGATGAGTGGTGTTAGTGAAGAAGTAGCAAGAGAATCTATGAGACTTGCAGCACAAAAACTTCCAATTAAAACAAAATTCATCCAAAGGCTTGAAGTAACAGGTTCGGAGGAATAAGGATGAAAATAGCAGAAATCAGAAATTTATCAGATAGAGACCTAGATAAACAACTATTTGATTTACAAAATGAGCTTTTCAATCTTCGTTTTAGGCTTGCCACAGGTCAGTTGGAAAACCCAGCAGCTATAGGAACTGTTAAGAAAGATATAGCTAGAGTTAAGACTATCCAAACAGAAAGAAAGATTGAAGCAGGCAAGGAGGCTTAATCTCAATGGAAAGAAATAGAAGAAGCGTACGCCAAGGTGTAGTTGTATCTGACGCAATGGATAAGACAATAACAGTTCTTGTAGAAGATATCATCAGCCACCCAGTGTACAAAAAGAAAATAGTTAGAAGTAAAAAATACAAAGCTCATGATGAGAAAAATGAAGCTAAAGTTGGCGATAAAGTAGTAATAATGGAAACAAGAGCCCTATCTAAGACAAAAAGATGGAGACTAGTACGCATTAGCCAAGCGGCAGAAATTGTTTAATTAATAAGGAGATTATTATGATACAACAAGAAACTCGTATGAGAGTAGCAGATAACTCCGGAGCAAGAGAACTTTCAGTAATCAAAGTTCTTGGAGGAACTAGAAGAAGATATGCTAATATTGGTGATGTAGTAACTTGTTCAGTTAAAAGTGCAACACCCGGCGGAGCGGTAAAAAAAGGTCAAGTAGTAAAGGCTGTAATTGTTAGAACAAAAAGAGGCCTAAACAGACTAGACGGTTCTGTAATCAAATTTGACGATAACGCTGCAGTTATCATCAAAGATGACCTTTCACCAGTAGGTACAAGAATCTTTGGCCCAGTAACAAGAGAGCTAAGATCTGAAGGTTTTATGAGAATTATCTCACTAGCACCGGAAGTATTATAGGGGGATAAAATGCATATAAGAAAAGGCGATAAAGTCCAAATAATATCAGGTGAATTTAAAGGACATGTAGGTGAAGTATTACAAGCTTTCCCTAAAACAAATAGAGTAATAGTTGAAGGTGCCAATGTGCAAATAAAACACCAAAGAGCGACTCAAATGGGTGGTGAGTCTGGTAGACTTGAAAAAGAAGGCCCAATTGATGCGTCAAACGTACTTCTATATTCAGAAGAACTAAAAAAAGGTGTTCGTACAGGAATAGTTTACGAAGATGGTAAAAAGGTTCGTAAATCTAAAAAAACTGACGAAAAATTCGACTAGTTGATAGGAGATATTATGACACAGAGACTTAAAGAAAAATATCAAAACGAAGTTGTTGGTGAACTTATAGAAAAGTTTGGTTATGACAATGCAATGCAAGTTCCAAAACTTGAAAAAATTGTTATAAACATCGGTCTTGGTGAAGCAAAAGACAACCAAAACCTACTAAACACAGCTAAAAGAGAGCTTAGCCTAATCACAGGTCAACAACCAATCGAAATCAAAGCTAAAAAATCAGTAGCTAACTTTAAACTAAGAGCTGGTCAAGCAGTTGGTACTAAAGTAACACTTAGAAGAGAAAAGATGTATGACTTCTTAGATAAGTTAATCTCAATCTCACTTCCAAGAGTTAGGGACTTTAGAGGAATCAACCCAAATTCTTTTGATGGTCGTGGAAACTATTCACTAGGTATCAAAGAACAATTGATCTTCCCTGAAATAAAGTATGACGATGTTGACTTCATCCACGGAATGGATATAACTATCGTAACAACAGCTGAAACTGATGAAGAAGCAAAAGCATTCTTAGAATTAATGGGAATGCCATTTAAGAAATAGAAGGAGCAAAAATGGCTAAAAAGTCACTAAGAGCTAAACAACAAAGAAAACAAAAATTCTCTACAAGAGAATATACTAGATGTAAACTTTGTGGAAGACCACACGGCTACTTAAAAAAATATGGAATTTGCCGTATTTGCTTTAGAGAACTTGCAAATAATGGACAAATACCAGGAGTAAGAAAAGCAAGCTGGTAATTAAGGGGGAAAGATAATTATGATGACAGATCCAATAGCGGATATGCTAACAAGAATCAGAAATGGTAATAAAGCTAATCATAAAATGATAACTGTACCATCTTCTAATGAAAAAAAAGCTATTGCCCAAATACTGCTTGATGAAGGCTTTATAACAGGGTTTAACGTAGAAGAAGACAATAAACAAGGTATTCTTACAATAGATTTAAAATATACAGAAAATGGCGAAAGAGTAATCTCAGGACTAAGAAGAATTTCTAAACCAGGTCTTAGAGTTTATGTAAAAGCAAATGAAGTTCCAAAGGTACTAGATGGTCTTGGAACAGCAATTATTTCGACATCAAAAGGACTTATGACTGACCGTGCTGCAAGACGCGAAAATGTAGGCGGCGAAGTTATTTGTTACGTATGGTAAGGAGTAATATATGTCAAGAATAGGTAAACAACCAATCGAAATACCTTCTGGAGTAGAAGTAACTATAGATGGTCTAAATGTAAAAGTTAAGGGCAAAAACGGTGAAGACAGCTTAAAAATAAGCGAAAATGTCACACTAGAACAAAACGAAAACGAGCTTGTTCTAACAATCCCTGAAAACTATACAAAACAACAAAATATAGACCACGGCCTTTATAGATCTTTAATATACAACATGGTAGTTGGAGTATCAGAAGGTTATCAAAAGACACTTCAAATCGAAGGTACAGGATATAGAGCAAACAAACAAGGTAAAAACTTAGTATTAAACCTAGGTTACTCACACCAAATCACAATGCCAGATCCTGAAGGTATAGAAACTGAAGTACCAAATGATAGAACAATAATTGTTAAAGGATTCAACAAACAACAAGTTGGTCAACATGCTGCAAACATCAGAGCTAAGAGAAAACCTGAACCATACAAAGGCAAGGGTGTTAGATATGCTGATGAGCATGTAAGACGTAAAGTTGGTAAGACAGGTAAGTAGGAGATATAAATGGCTAAAAACAACAAAAACGCTAGACTAATAACTCGTAAAAAGAGAGTTAGATCAAAGATATCAGGAACTCCTCAAAGACCAAGACTTTCAGTATATAAATCAAACACAAACATCTATGCACAACTAATTGACGATGTAAATGGCGTGACACTTGCAAGTGCCAACAGCCTACAAAAAGATGTAGCAGAAGCTCACTCAAACATTGAAACAGCTAAAAAAGTTGGAGAAGCAATTGGTAAAAGAGCCATAGAAGCTGGCATCGAAGAAGTTGTATTTGATAGAAATGGTTATTTATATCACGGAAAAGTCAAAGCACTAGCAGATGCAGCAAGAGAAGCTGGTCTTAAGTTTTAGGAGGTTGGTAAAATGAAATATTTATTAAAAAGTGAAGTAGAAAAACTAAACCTCGAAGATAGAGTAGTAAGTATCAATAGAGTTGCTAAAACTGTAAAAGGTGGACGTAACATTAGATTTACAGCACTAGTTGTAGTAGGAAACTCAAACGGTGTTGTAGGTGTAGGAACTGGTAAGGCTACAGAAGTACCAGAAGCAATTAGAAAAGCTACAGAAAATGCGAAAAAACATATGATTGAAGTACCTGTTGTAGGAACAACAATCCCACACAGAATTCAAGGTGTTGAAGGAGCTGGAAAAGTTCTATTAATGCCTGCTGTAGAAGGTACAGGAATCATCGCTGGTGGTCCAGTGCGTGCGGTATGCGAGCTTGCAGGATATAAAGATATCAAAGCTAAAAACCTAGGCACATCAAACCCAAGAAACATCATCAACGCTTGTATCAACGCATTTTACAATATGAAAACTGTAGAAGAAGTTGCAAGACTTCGTGGTATATCGGTAGAAGAATTTGACTATTAAGGAGAGCACAATGGCAAAAATTGAAATCACACTTAAAAGATCTTTTATCGGTAAAAAAGATGGACAGATCGCGACAGCAAAAGCGCTTGGCCTAAAGAAAATCGGTCAATCAGTGATTAAAGAAAATAACGATGCAACCAAAGGAATGATCCACAAAATCAGACACATGGTTGAAGTTAAAAATATAGACTGAGGTGTAAAATGAAATTACATGATTTACAACCAAACGTTAAATTAAAAGATAAAAAACGTAAAGGAAGAGGAGCAGGCTCCGGCCTAGGTAAGAGATCTGGTCGTGGACAAGACGGACAAAACTCTAGAAGTGGTGGAGGAGTTAGACCAGGATTTGAAGGTGGTCAAATGCCTCTATACAGACTTCTACCAAAAAGAGGTTTCAAAAACTTCAACAGAAAAGTTTATGAAACAATCAATGTAGAAAGTCTAAACGTATTTGAAGACGGAACAGAAATCACTCCAGAATTATTATTCGAAACAAAACTTTTAAAGAAAAACAAAGCTAAAGCTGGAATTAAAATCCTTGGCGATGGCGAACTAGAAAAGAAACTAACAGTAAAGGCTCATAAATTCACAAAATCTGCTGTAGAAAAAATCGAAAATGCAGGTGGAAGTGTAGAAACTATCGAAGTTAAGAAATGGGTAAAACCATCTAAAAAAGCTTAATAGAAAGAAGTAGCTATGTTAGATATAATAAAAAGAGCCTCAAGGGAAGAAGAAATAAGGAAGAAATTCTACTTCACCATCTTGATGCTTGTAATATATAGGCTTGGAAATAATATTCCAATACCTTTTATCGATACACAAGCCTTAGCAAATGCATATTCAAATATTGAAGGTACCCTAGTTGACTATCTAAATATGCTAACAGGTGGTGGACTATCAACCCTATCAATATTTGCCCTAGGTGTACAACCATACATCACTGCATCAATCGTAATGCAGCTTTTGACAGTAGTAATACCTAGACTAGAAGAATTGACCCGTGAGGGTGAACAGGGAAGAAAAACCATCCAAAAATATACCAGGTATATGACAATCGTGCTTGCAATATTCCAAGCTGTTGCTATAACCAACGGTCTATATGGAGCAGCCCTATCAAACGCAACAGGATTCCAAAAACTTGCTATGAATGTTGTGCTAATAGGCGGAACCATGTTTGTAACATGGATGGGTGAAACTATGACAGAAAAGGGACTTGGCAATGGTACAAGTTTACTAATCTTCATGGGTATTATAGCAAGCTTCCCAAGAACACTATCTAGATGGCAAGAAGGCCTTCACTACAATACTACAAGCGTTCTTGCTATAGCTATTATGTCACTATTAGTAGTACTGATAGTAATAGCAGTAGTAATGATATCTGAAGGAGAAAGAAAAATCCCAGTCCAATATGCAAAAAGAGTTGTAGGACGTAAGATGTATGGCGGTCAGTCAACCCACATACCAGTAAAGGTAAACATGGGTGGTGTAATGCCAATTATCTTCGCATCAGCAGTACTTGCAATACCATCTACTATTTCTCTATTCTTTGGGAATGGTGGAGAAAGTGGACTAACAGCATTTTTCAATAATTCAACATTTGGTTTTGCAGTTTATCTAATAGTACAAAGTGTACTAATCCTTGTATTTGCATACTTCTACAATCAGATTCAATTCAATACAGTTGAGTATGCAAAACAACTACAACAAAATGGTGGCTTCATACCAGGAATCAGACCAGGTAAACCAACAAGTGACTTCTTAGGAGTAGTATCCACAAGGGTCACCTTTATAGGCTCAATTGCCCTAGCCCTACTAACAATAGTGCCTGCTATAGCAAGCAAACTATTAGGACTAGAAATATCATTCGGAGGTTCATCAGTAATCATCGTTGTAGGTGTAATAATAGAAACTGTAAAACAAATCGAAGCTATGATGACAATGAAGCAATACAAAGGATTTTTAAACAGGTAAGAAATGAATATAATTTTGTTAGGCCCACCAGGAGCAGGCAAGGGCACGCTATCAAGTAAAATATTAGAAAGAAACAATGCAGTTCAGATAGCAACAGGTGATATATTCAGATACAATATCTCAAATAAAACTGAACTGGGACTAAAAGCAAAATCTTATATGGACAGAGGAGACCTAGTACCAGATGAATTAACAATTGATCTAGTATGGGATGCCTTCGACAGAATAGAAGATGCGGAAGACAAAATCGTATTATTCGATGGTTTTCCAAGAAATCTCGGCCAAGCCAAGGCCCTAGATGAGGGAATGGCAGCTAGAAATACTGAAATAAGCCAGGTAGTTTATTTTGATGTAGATGATAAAATCCTAATTGAAAGAATAACTGGCAGAAGAGTATGCGAAGACTGTGGAGCAACCTTTCATATCAAATACAACAAGCCAAAAGAAGACGGCGTATGCGATAAGTGTGGAGGTAACTTGATTCAAAGAAATGACGATAACATAGAAACAGTCACAAAACGTATTTCAGTATACAATGACCACACCAGCCCACTTATAGACTATTATGAAGAAGCTGGTAAGTTGGTAAAAATAGATGGCGCTAAAACTCCAGAAGAAGTTTTTAACGAATTCAATAGTAAATTAGGAAACAACTAATTTATGATAATAAAAATAGATGTGATAGAATCTTTCAAAGATTTCTAGAACAAAGTCGTTGATAAAAAAATAAGCGTTCAATAGACATTTTAGAAAAAAATAAAGGAGGTTCTATCAATGTCAAAAAAAGATGCTATAGAAGTTACAGGAGTGGTTGACGAAGTTTTACCAAATGCAATATTTAGAGTAAAACTAGACAACGGACACGAAATACAAGCTCATTTATCAGGAAAGCTTCGTATGAACAGCATTAGAATATTAGAAGGAGATAAAGTTACAGTAGAACTATCTCCTTACGATCTAAGCCAAGGTAGAATAACCTGGAGGAGGAAATAGTCCCACGCTATGGGTGAAGGATTTTCAATCCTTCATTTTCGAGGCAAGCGCAGCGAGCCCGAAAAACTAAGCGAGAAGCCAAAGGCTTCGAGAGGATATTACAGTCGGAAATTTTTATAAAAATAAGACGTCAAAATAAATCCTTCATTTTCGAGGCAAGCGCAGCGAGCCCGAAAAACTAAGCGAGAAGCCA
>CAMEGY010000008.1 GCA_945916625.1 uncultured Anaerococcus sp. | reverse complement strand
AATCTCCTTTGGTAGCTACCCTTATTCAAAGGGCAGACTTACCCCAAATGATGTGGAAATAATTGATAAATATATAGACTTTTTAGAACTTAAAGACCTAAAAAATAGGTACCTAGATGAATTATCAGGTGGTCAAAGGCAAAGGGCCTATGTAGCTATGGTTTTGGCCCAAGATACTAAATATGTTCTCTTAGACGAACCCCTAAACAACCTCGATGTTGCACGATCTGTCTCAATGATGAAATACCTAAGAAAGGCTTGTGACGAGCTAGGTAGGACCATAGTACTTGTAATCCACGATATAAACTTTGCTGCAGGATTTTCTGATAGGATTTTTGCTATGAAAGATGGAAAACTTGTCATAGAAGGCAGTGTGGATGAGGTAATGGATTCTAATACACTTTCTGATATCTTTGGAACTCATATAAATATAATAGACAGCCCACAAGGTAAAGTAGCTGTCTATAGTTAGATTATTAAAAAGTCTTAAACTTACCCTTGGAATATGCAAATTTTGCATCTTCCGAGGGTCTTATTTTTTTATCGATAATTGCAAATTCTGTCCTTGTAATTGCCGCTATTTTTTCATCATCTCCATAGACTTCACAGTCTACAGTTATAATCCTAGATCCTCTTTTTAAGACTTTTGCCTTAGCATAGATATAATCTGTATCGAAAAGAGGTCTAAGGAAGTGAGTATTCATCGAAAGGGTAGGGGCTGTATATTTCTTCTTAGATGCAATATAACCTGATGCATTATCAGCCAGTGTCATAATTACTCCACCGTGGATAGCACCGATTTCATTATAATAATATTTTTTTACCTTAGTTCTTAAAATAAGGTTTAAATCATCTATTTCTCTAATTTCTAAATCAAATTGATTACTAAAACTCATAATTTCTCCTTTAAAATAGATTATATTATTATAAATGAAACTTTCATTCTTTTTATGATAAAAGATGAATATTTAGGGCAAATGGTATAATATATAATATTGAGGAGCGTTTATGAAAAAGAAGTATTTAATGATATTTTTAAGCTTGCTAATGGCTTTGGGCTTTACGTCTTGTTCAAATAATAATCAAGAAAGTGAAGTTAAGATTTCAAGTATAGGTGACCTTATAAATAGTCTTGATTCCTATAAAAAACAAGAAGAAGAAAAAAAGCTTGAACAAGCTAGGCTTGAAGAAGAAAAAACAAAAAAAATAGAAGCAGAAAATAAAAAAGAAGAAGAAAAAATAGAAGAAAAATTTGCCCAAACAGAAGAAAAACAGGCAGAAAAGGAAGAAGAAAAGCCAAAAAAATCTGATATAAGAACGGTAAAATTAAAGGCCTTCGGAGATATAATGGCTCATATGGCTCAAATTCAATACGCCTATAACAAAGGCGGTGGAGAATATGACTTTTCTGAGCAATTTATCTACATGAAAGAATTTGTAAAGGATTCTGATATAGCAATAGGAAACTATGAAACGACAACAAATCCTGACCTTCCTTACGCAGGTTTCCCAAGATTTAATGCCCCAGAAGCCTATCTTAGAGATTTGAAAGATACAGGATTTGATATAATCTCAACTGCAAATAACCACTCCATGGATACAGAAATCGAAGGAGTTTTCTCAACCATGGAGGCAGCAGAAGAAGCTGGGCTTGATTATGTTGGATCTTTTAAAAACAAATCAGATAGGATTTTGAGAAAAGAAATTAATGGGGTTAAATTTGCTTTTTTAGCCTATACCTACGGCTGTAATGGCAGGGAAAACCTAGTTGTACCAAGGGAAGAAGTAGAAAACATAGCCTATTTATCAGATGAAGGACAAATCAAAAAAGATATAGGCATTGCCAAGGCTCAGGGAGCGGACTTTGTAGTAGTATATCCTCATTGGGGTATAGAATACCAGTCACTGCCAAGCCCTGAACAAATAAATCTAGGCAGAAATATGATAGAATGGGGAGCAGATCTTGTTATCGGAAACCATCCACACGTAGTCCAACCTGTTGAAATTTACGAAACAGAAGACGGTAGAGAAGGCCTAATAGCCTATGCCCTAGGTAACTTCATTTCTTTTCAAAACTATGAAAACAACAATGATATTAGAGTAGAACACTCACTTGCCCTTGAAATTGACTTAGAAAAAGATATGACAAGTGGAAATAAAAAAATAGCCGATGTGGCCTTCCATCCAATTTGGGTAGGAACTTATTACGACGACTACGGTACAAGTATTGTAAACCACCTAGCAGAAGACTTCCTAGAAGGTGGCAAACTCTACGATTATGTAAACGAAAATCAAAGGGCGAGGATTAAACAAGCCTACGACATGACCCTAGAAATCGCAAATACAGGAGTAGAATAATGGCAAATTTTGAATTAAATATCTTAAATTGGGTCCAATCAATAAGGAGCTTACCCCTGGATAAGCTGATGGTTACTATATCATCAGCAGGAAATTTTTCCCTAATCTGGATAGCTTATATATTTATATTTTTGGCAGCAAAGGACCTTAAAAAGCAAGGAAGGATTATGATCTTAGCCTTCATCCTAAATATTTTGCTGGTAAATATCCTAGTAAAAAATGTCGTAGCAAGGCCAAGGCCATATGAAGTAGCAAATTTCACAGACCTATTGGTTCACAAATTATCAGACAACTCCTTCCCATCCGGCCATACGTCCTACGCCGCAACCTTTGCAACAATAGTGACCTTGCTAAATAAAAACAAGGCCCTAAAAGTATTTACAAATCTTTTGGCAGTTTTGATGGCCTTTTCAAGGTTGTATCTCTACGTCCACTTTCCAACAGACGTCCTTGCAGGAGCTGTATTTGGGATTATTATTGGAATATGGGCAATAAAAATATATGATTCGCCAATATATAATGAAATAAAATCAAAATTTAATTTACACCAGGCATAAATTGTGATATAATAAATCGGTAAGTAATTATGCCGGTGTGTCGGAACTGGCAGACGAGATAGACTCAAAATCTGTTGTCCTCCGGGGCGTGTGGGTTCGAGTCCCACCACCGGCACCAAAGAAAAAAAGCGTTGGAGAATCCAGCGCTATTTTTGTGCCTATTTAAAGGATTAATCGAATTATAAAAGTTGAGATAAAAAAATGTTACCAACATGGTAATTTCTAAAAATACATATGCTTCTTTACTATGATTATATTAACTTTATAATATTCATATTTATATTATTATCCTTAAAGTCTCCTTTAATACCCTGCTTAAAGCCTACTTTAAGACCCCCTTAAAGATGGCTTTACTATGTGGTAAAGTGTGCCTTAATATAATTAGGAGAAATTATTTGTTTTGATCATAAAAAAAGCGAGCACTCTAGCTTGCTTTTTCGAATCGAATGAATCTGGTTTCACTTTTTCTTGTCTTTAATCACTACTTAAACTGATAACAGTTAGGAGCTGAGCTTATGGATAGACTTTATCCCTTTTATTACCTGTTGCACTTGGCTTAACTACTCAATATTTCATCAAGTGGTTAGACGGATTCATTGACAGTGATAACTAGCCCAAAATAAAAAGACGAGTCGCCGCCCATCTTTTTTGTGATTCGAATGAACCTGATTTCCTATTACTCAATTTAATTATAATACTAGTCTTAAATTTTTTTCTATTTTTTTAATTTAATTTGTATATAGAATTCATTCCGATATCCTGAAATAAAGAAGGATTTTGTGAAAAATACTAAAAAATGTCCAAAGTGCGGATTTCACGAGATAATAAAAATCCCAGGTAAGGCCGGAGCTTATGGTTCAGGTAATAATATCCCTATTGGTGCGACTATATATTCCGCAGTGCCAGTTGACAGATACCTATGTACTGAGTGCGGGTTTTCAGAAGAATAGGTAGACCTTGATAATATTACAAAGATTGAGAAAAAATACGGTGATAAGTAATAAAACATATATTTTGGGAAACATTTAAAGATGTTTCTTTTTTTCTTTAAAAATTTTCCAATATAAGTTATACTATAAGGTAGGAATGGATTTTAAACTATTTTTATAGTTAAGGAGATATAATGAAAAAAACTGTTATGTTGATTGATGGGTCGAGTTTGATCTATAGGGCTTTTTTTGCCCTGCCGAACTTATCCAACAATGACGGAGTTATGACTAATGGCGTTTATGGTTTTTTGACCATGTATAGAAATGCCTTTGATAAATATAAACCAGATTATGTCCTTGTGGCCTTTGATAGGTCTTCTAAGACTTTTAGGAATAAGGAGTACGCAGACTATAAGGCGACTAGGGATAAGACACCTAATGAACTTTCTTATCAGTTTGGAATTTTAAAAGATGTTCTCGATTCCATGGGGGTTAAGTATACAGATCTTGATGGTTTTGAGGCTGATGATATAGTTGGAACCTATGCGAAAATGGCTAAGGAAGCAGGAGATAAGGCTGTTCTAATCACTGGAGATAGGGATTACCTCCAGCTTGTAGATGAGGATGTCCTTGTTTACCTAACCAAAAAAGGCGTATCGGATACAGTAGAATACACTGTAGAGAAAATAAATGAGGAGTACGGGCTTACTCCAAAACAATTAATCGATGTGAAGGGCCTTATGGGAGATAAGTCGGATAATATCCCTGGAGTTGATGGCATTGGTGAAAAGCGTGCCCTTGATTTTATTAGAAAATATGGGTCTATAGAAAATCTTTATGATAACCTTGACGAGATTTCAGGTAAAAAAACCAAGGAAAATCTCGAAAATAGCGAAGATATTGCCTATATGTCCAAAAAAATAGGTACAATTGTAACCCACGCACCAGTTGACTTTGAATATGACGAGCTAGTCCTAGGCGAGGTCGATATAGAAGGCTTAAGAGAGAAGTTTTCCAAACTTAATTTCAATAAGTTTTTGGAAGAACTTGATGGCGGGGCTAAAGAAACTGAAGTCAAAGAATTTTCCTATAAGAATTCTGACGACTTAGAAGAATTAATTAAGTCAGCCAAAAAAACAAAAGAAATCTTTTTCAAGTCCCTTTATGATGGGGACAATTATATACATTCAGAGATAAATACACTTGGAATAAAGACTAAGGATACTGGTACTTTTATAGTTGATCCTAAAAATATAAAGAATTTAAAAGAGATTTTTGAAGATACTGAGATTAATAAGGTTTCTTTCGATATAAAAGAGGAAATTGTACTTTTAGACAAGCATGGAATCGACTTGATAAATCCTTACGATGACTTAATGCTTATGCATTATTTAATTGACCCATCAAGGTCATCCTATGATTTAAAACTTCTAAGCCAGACTTACCTATCTTATGAGCTTGATAATGAAGAGAGCCTAATTGGTAAGGGTGCAAAGAGGAAAAAATATGCTGACATAGATAGTGAAGATTTAGCAAATTTCTTAGCAAGCATGGCAAATGCAATCGAGGACTCAAAAGATAAGGTCTTTAAAAACCTAGCTGAGTACGAAATGGTAGACCTCTATGAAAATATTGAGAAAAAACTTGCAAAAGTTCTAGGTTCTATGGAGATTGTTGGATTTGCAACTGATAGGAAGATCCTAGAAGGAATTAAGGCGGAACTTGATGAGCAAATAGAGGAGCTTACAAAAGAAATATATGATCTAGCTGGTAGTGAATTAAATATCAATTCTCCAAAGCAATTAGGGGAGGTCTTGTTTAAGGATTTGGAACTACCAGTGATTAAGAAAACCAAAACGGGATTTTCTACAGATGCCAAAGTCCTTGATAAGTTAAGAGACAAGCACCCAATCATAGAAAAAATCGAAAGATACAGGGAAACCTATAAACTTCGTTCTACTTATATAGAGGGGCTTGAAAATGCAATTGACAAAGATGGCAGAATTAGGTCGACCTTTAGGCAAAATATTGCCTCAACAGGCAGACTTTCTAGCCAGGAGCCAAACCTACAAAATCTACCAATCAAAACCGACGAAGGTAGGGCAATTAGAAAGGCCTTCAAAGCAGGAGATGGTAAGGTTCTTATAGATGCTGATTACTCACAAATTGAATTAAGAATCCTAGCTAGTCTGTCAGATGATAAAAATATGCAAGACGCCTTTAACAATGGAATTGACATCCATACCCAAACTGCATCTGAGGTTTTCCATACACCACTTGATGAGGTTACAAAACTACAAAGATCAGAGGCAAAGGCCGTTAATTTTGGAATTATCTATGGAATAAGCGACTATGGCCTCTCTCAAAACCTAAATATTCCTAGAAAAAGGGCCAAGGATTATATTGATAAGTACAAAGAGTCCTACCCACAAATTAAGGAGTATATGGATAAGGTTGTAAAACTTGCTAAAGAACAAGGTTATATAGAAACTTTATTTAAGAGACGCAGGTATGTTCCTGAACTATCTTCAAGGAATTTTAATGTTAGAAGCTTCGGTGAAAGAATTGCCTTAAATACCCCAATCCAAGGTACAGCGGCTGACATAATTAAAATTGCTATGATAGATACAGCAAGCAAGCTTAAAGAAGAAGGTCTAGATGCCCAAATCATCCTTCAAATCCATGACGAAATAATCATAGAATCGTCAGATGCTGATAAGCAAAGGGCTAGAGAAATACTAAAAGAATGCATGGAAGAAGCTGCAAAACTTAAGGTTGACCTTGTAGTAGATATTGGTTTTGGAGAAAGCATGTATGAATCCAAATAAAATAGTAATTACTGGCACAATCGGATCAGGTAAGTCTGCAGTAAGTGAGATTATAAAAGACTTAGGTTTTGATGTAATAAGTGCTGATGATATCAATAGGAACCTTCTTAAGCCAGGTGAGAGAAACTTTGAGGCAATCAAAAAGGATCCATTTTTTAGAAAGGCCTTTGATGGGGGAAGTCTCAATAAAAAAGCTCTTGCTAAAATGATTTTTGCAGCTCCTGATTTAATGAAAAGACTAAATGGCATTACTCATCCAATAATTGTAGAAGAGATGGAAAATGAGATAGGCAAGCTTTCTTGCAAAAATGTCTTTATTGAAATCCCGCTTTATTACCAAATGGATGTGAAATTCCCGGCAGATCTTGTATTGTTTGTATCTGCAGATAGGGATATCCAAGCTAAAAGACTTGCCCAAAGAGATAGTATTGGAAGCTTTTACGCAGAATCTAAAATCAGAAACCAAGAAAATCTCATGGGTGAAAGAGATGATAGGGAAATTATAATAAATAATAATTCTACTTTAGAAGACCTTAGGGAAAAAGTTATAAATATCCTAAGAATGGAGAAAATTTATGAAAATAATTAAGGGAATAGGAAAGGTAATAGGTTTTATACTCCTTGCAATTCTTGTACTTTTTGTGCTTTGCTATGTAACAATAGCCTACCAAACATCAAGGACTAGGATAAGCTACCAGGATGAAATATATGAATATTCAGAAAAATACGGAGTAGACCCACTCCTTACAGCTTCTATCATAAAAGTTGAATCTGACTTTATGAAAGATGCAGAAAGCCACCAAGGAGCCCAAGGGCTGATGCAATTACTAGACGAAACAGCATCCCATGCCGCAGAATTAACAGGCAAAGAATTTTACCCGGATAAACTATCTGATGTTGAATATAATCTTGATTTAGGCATAGCATATTATGATTACCTCTATAGGTATTACAATAATAGGGACCTTGCCCTTGCAGCCTATAATGGCGGCATTGGCAATGTCGATAAATGGATAAAAGATGGACTTTTAGATCCTGTTAATCCAAATGTTCTAAATATACCATTTGAAGAAACTAGGCAATATGTCACAAAAATTGATGCGAATTATGACGTATACAAGAAGTTCTACAAAAACGGTCTTCCTAGTGAAAAGAGAATGTCCAACCTAAAACAGTTGGCTTTTGATAATTTTATGGTATTTTTGGAAGATATTTTAGCAAATTTAAAATAAACCATTGAGAAATTTCCCGATATAATTTATAATAGATGTATCGGGAAGAAAATTTTTTAAGAAGGAGAAATTTATGGCAGCAAATACCGTGACATTTACACATGGTGTTAAGATGGAAGAATATAAAGAGCTTTCTGAAAATAGTAGCTTACATACAGCAGCTATTCCAAAGCTTGTAACTATTCCCCTAACCCAACATATAGGTGCACCAAGCAAATGTAATGTTAAGAAAAATGATGAAGTTGCTGTTGGAGATCTTATTGGATCTGCAGTTGGTAACTTTTCAGCAAATATTCACTCTTCTGTAGCAGGAATTGTGAAAGAAGTTATCGATATACAAAGTGCCTCAGGCAAAAACTGTAAGGCGGTTGTAATCGATACAGAAGGTTTTGATCAAAGTGTAACTTACACTGAGAAAGAAAACGTAAACTTAAGCCCAGAAGAAATAGTAGCTAAGGTTAGAGAGGCAGGAATCGTAGGTATGGGTGGGGCAGCATTCCCAGCACATATCAAATATTCACCTAATAAACCAGTAGATACTGTTATAGTAAACGGGGCAGAGTGTGAACCATACATCACTTGCGATGATTACATAATGAAAAACTACCCTCTACATATTATAAAGGGACTTATCCAAGTGCTTAAGGCAGTAGATGCCAAAGATGGGGTAATAGCAATAGAAAATAACAAACCAGAGGCTTTTAAAACTATGACAGAAGCTCTAGAAGAGTTTTCTAAAACAAACAAATTTGATGCGACCATCAAAATAGTAAGCCTTGAAACAAAATACCCACAAGGTGATGAAAAGAGACTTATAAGTGCGGTCCTAAAAAGAGAAGTGCCATCAGGTGGTCTTCCAATGGACGTAGGAGCAGTTGTATCAAACGTATCAACTGTAAATGCAATTTATGAAGCCCTTTTCATGGATAAACCACTTTATGAAAGAATCCTAACAGTAACTGGTAAGACTGTTAAGAACCCACAAAATATGGTCGTAAGAATAGGTACAAGCTTTAATGACCTAATTGAAGAAGCTGGCGGAGCTAATGAAATTGCCAAAGTGATAAACGGCGGACCAATGTGTGGTATAGCCCAACCTGACCTTGACAGACCAGTAGAAAAAGCTACAAACTGTATACTTGTATTTGATAGCGAAGATGCTTTTATAGAAGATCCAAGCCCATGTATCAGATGTGGTAGGTGTGTAAGTGTATGTCCAGTAAACTTACTTCCTAACTACATCCACAAACATGCCCTAGATGGTAGGTTTGAAAAGGCAGATGAAGATGGAGCGCTAGATTGTATAGAGTGTGGTTCTTGCTCATTTGTTTGTCCAGCCAGAAGGCCACTAGTAGAGGCTATCAAGTTTGCTAAAAGACAAATAAGACAGGCAGGAAAATAGGGGGAATTATGGAAAATAATAAACAATTATTAGTTACAGCTTCTCCACACATTAGGAGTAAAAGAACAGTATCAAATGACATGCTAGATGTTATAATAGCACTTATACCTGCAGGTGCTGTTTCTGTTTACTTCTTTGGCTATAGGGCCTTAGTTTTGATACTAGCTTCTATTGCTGCATGTGTACTAGCTGAAACTATATTTAACAAATGTATTAAGAAAGAAAACTCAATCAAAGACTTATCAGCAGTTGTAACAGGTATATTACTAGCTTATAACGTTCCATTTACGCTTCCTGTATGGCAGCTTGTAATAGGAGCAGTTTTCGCTATAGTGATTTGTAAAATGCTATTTGGTGGTATTGGACAAAACATCGTAAACCCAGCACTAGCAGCTAGAGCATTTTTGATGGCATCTTGGTCAGATACAATGACAAGCTTTGTGCCAGCAGAAAGAGTGCCAACACTTAAGACTATAAGTGATGTTTCAATGGTTAGTGCAGCAACACCATTATCAGATCCAAAAGCTTACACAATCATGGACCTATTTATAGGCCATATACCAGGATCTTTGGGTGAAATTAGTGCTCTAGCATTACTTTTAGGTGCTTGTTACCTACTAATTAAAAAGGTAATTCACATTAGAATTCCAATAGTTTACATACTAACAACTGTTCTAATGCTTGCTATCTTTGGAGAGAAGGTAAGTTTAGACTATATACTTAGACAAGTTCTATCTGGTGGTTTAATCCTTGGTGCTTTCTTTATGGCAACAGATTATACAACAGCTCCAATCACACCAAAAGGTCAAATTGTATTTGCCTTTGGTTGCGGATTCCTAACAGCAGTCATAAGATTATGGGGCGGCTATCCAGAAGGTGTATCATACTCAATCTTACTAATGAACCTTCTAGTACCAGTTATAGAAAAACACACAAGACCAAGAATTTTTGGTAAGGCCAAGGCAAAAAAAGGAGCGAAAAATGAATAAAAGTATTAAACTAGGTTTTAAATTATTACTTATAACTTCAGCTACAGCCCTAGCTCTTGCCTTTACAAACAATATGACCCAGCCAATTATCGAAGCTCGTCAGCAAGAAGAGCTAAAAGAAAGCTTGGCTGTAGTATATGAGGCAGACAGCTACGAAGAGCTTGATGTTGACGCGCCAGATACAATAGAAGTAGTATATAAGGCAGGCGACGGCTATGTATTCCAAATCCTTTCACCAGGTGGTTATGGTGGCGACATCGAATACCTAATTGGGGTAGATAGCGACCACAACATAACAGGATTTGCTCCACTAAATCATGCAGAATCAGCTGGATTCGGTGCAGATATGGAAGAAGATTATTTCAAAGAAGGCATGGTTGGAGTAAATATGGACTCAGAAGTTAAGGCAAGTGCAAATGGCGGCGAAAACGAAATTATAGGCATCTCAGGTGCAACAATTTCTACAAACACCATCCTTAAGGGTATAAATGACGCACGTCAAGTACTTGAAGGCTTAGAATAGGAGTTAACATGGAAAAACAAAAAGCAAACAAACCAAAGGTAAATTATGGCAAAATATTTACTGATGGTATTATAAAAAACAACCCTGTCCTAGTACAGATGGTTGGTATGTGTTCTGTACTTGCTATATCTTCATCACTTATAAACGCTGTAGGTATGGGAGTATCAGTTACATTCGTACTTGTAATGAGTAACCTTGTTATATCATTACTTCGTAACTTCATCTCAGATGAGATAAGAATTCCATCATTTATAGTAGTTATAGCAGGATTCGTAACTATAGTACAAATGCTAATAAAAGCATATGCACCAGCCCTAGATAAGAGCCTCGGAATCTTTATCCCACTTATAGTTGTAAACTGTATAATCCTTGCTCGTGCTGAAGGTTTTGCTAGCCAAAACGGTCCAATTCCATCAATTGTAGATGGAATCAGCCAAGGTCTTGGTTATACAATAGCCATATCAATCCTTGCCTTCTTCAGAGAACTTTTAGGATCAGGCACACTTTTTGGTATTGGTATAATTCCGGAAGAGTACACTATAGGATTCATGCTTCAACCAGCATCATCATTTATAGTCCTAGGTCTAATCTACGGAGCCTTCAATGCCATTATGAACAGAAAAAAGAAAGTTAATTAGGAGTTATTATGGCAGAATTATTTAAAATTATAATAGCAACTATATTCGTATCAAACTATGTACTCGGACAATTCTTAGGTATTTGTCCAACCCTAGGTGTAACAAGTAAGGTAGAAACTGCAAGAGGAATGAGTTTTGCGGTAATATTCGTAATTGTTCTTTCAACAATTATTACTTGGTTTATCCAACATTACATATTAGAAAAATTTGGTATTGAATATTTACAGACACTAGTATTTATATTAGTAATAGCATCTCTTGTACAAACAGTTGAAACAGTAATGAAAAAAACTATGCCAGCCCTATACGGAGCTCTTGGTGTTTTCTTACCGCTAATAACAACAAACTGTGTAGTACTTGGTGTAGCTATAAAAGCAGTAGACCTATCATATGACCTAGTTCACTCAACAGTATATGCATTTGCTGCATCAATTGGTTTTATGATTGCAATTGTACTACTTGCTTACCTAAGAGAAAAAATCGAATACAATAATATACCTGAGTCATTTAAGGGAGCACCAATGTCTCTTATAACCCTAGGTCTAATGGCTATAGCCTTCATGGGCTTTGCAGGTTTAGCATAGGAGGTAAGAATGGAAAATTTATTATTACCTGTAGTAATACTTGCCATAATGGGTTTTATCTTTGCGGTAGCCCTTGGCTTTATATCAGAAAAGTTTCATGTTGAAAAATCAGTAAAAGAAGCAGCAGTTAGAAATGCCCTACCAGGCGCTAACTGTGGTGCTTGCGGTTTTCCTGGATGTGACGGACTTGCAGAAGCAATCGCTAAAGGCGAAGCGCCTGTAAATGCTTGTGCCATTGGAGGGGCAAGTACAACAGCAGCAGTTGCAGAAGCTATGGGAGTAGAACCTGTAGCATCTGATAACAGAAAAGTAGCCCTAGTACATTGCAATGGTACATGTGAAGCAGCCAAAGACCAATATAAATACCAAGGCCTTGAAGATTGTAGGGCTCAAATTGCTCTATTTGGCGGAAAGAAAGCCTGTGACTATGGATGTATAGGATGCGGAACTTGTGAGAAAGCTTGTCCATTTGATGCAATACATGTCATAGACGGTGTTGCTGTCGTAGATAGGGAAAAATGTGTAGCCTGTGGTAAATGTGTAGAAGTATGTCCAAAAAATATTATCGATCTTGTACCATTTAAGCAAACTCATGCTGTACTTTGCTCATCACACGATAAGGGCAAGGATGCAAGGGCTAAATGTTCAAACTCATGTATAGGTTGTACAATCTGTGCTAGAACCTATCCAGAAGCATTTGAAATGGATAACTTCCTATCAATAGCTCAAAATATTGAAAATGTTGACTATGAACTTCTAAATACAGCTTGTGAAAAATGTCCAAACAAATGTATCACAATTTTTGAATAAAATTTAAATTAAGACCCTCAGG
>CAMEGY010000007.1 GCA_945916625.1 uncultured Anaerococcus sp. | reverse complement strand
AAAAGTCTTCCGGGTCTCTTTTTTCTAGGAAGCCTGGACTATTAGGCTTTGGCGAATCGTACAGGCCCGATACAAAAACTGCCTCAAACTCAAGCCCCTTGGCCTGGTGAATGGTCATAAAATTAACAGCATCCTTGTGGGTGTCGATGTTTGAATACTCTTCTATGGCATTTGATACAAAAAGATAGGACAGATATGAGTTTAGAAAGTGCTTATATAAGCTCTTTTCTTTATTATTAGCGTAGATATCATCAAAATCAGTTGCAAGTGATATAAAGCTTGAAATATTGCCCAAAATTCTTGCCCCATCTAGGTCGTTTTCGTCCATAATTAAAAACTTCCTAAAATATTCAAGGCCCAAGGCTTGATAAATTAGGTCTGTAATTTGTAAATTCGAATCCAGGTTTTTTTTGATGAAATCATTAATGTCAGAATCTTCAATTAGGCCTTGATCCTTTTCAAGGTAATACAGATAATTGTTGTACCTAGCACGTTTTTTCTCTACTGCCCCATATAGTAAATTAGGGTCTTGATAGACTAATTTGCTTTGGCAAATCTTTATTAAAATAAAAACTAAGGCCCTAATCTCATCTCGCCTAAAAAATTGATTTGATTTTTTATTCAAAACCCTGATTCCATTTTCTTCAAAATAGGCCTGGAGCTTTGAAACGTAGGCGTGATTTAGGGATGGGAATAAAAAGGCAATTTGCCCCAGATTTATATCCTTTTTCAATATCCTAATAATACTTGTTAGATTATCAAAGGCCATGGCCCTTGCCCTTACTATTGTATTTGGATTTGAATCCTTATCAGCAGCCCTCAGGCTCTTTTTGCTTTTGCTAGTATAATCTTTATTATCAAGCCATTTAAGTGACTTATCAATAATAACCTGGTTTGACCTGTAATTGATATTAAGCTTGTAGGTGTTTGCCCTAAGTCCCTTTGCCTTATAAAAATTTTCAGAAAACTCTGTAAGGTTTCTAGGATCAGCTCCCCTAAAAGAATAAAGTGACTGGTCATCATCTCCAAAAACTATGATATTCTTATCCTTTACAAGTTTAAAAGCTATCTCTTGCTGGATATAATTTGTATCTTGGTATTCGTCCACAATTACAAAATCAATCCCATCACGAATTTTCTCCCCCAAAATAGGATCAGATAGAAGTGAATGAAAGTCTCTTAAGATCATCTGGAAATTGAGGAAGTTTTTCTCTCTTATTAACTTTTCGTGAGTCAGAAAAATCTCTGCTGCAAAGATTGCCCTAGGATTTTCTGAATTCTTAAGGCTTTCCACATCCATTAGTTTATTTGTAATCTCTTCATAGATTGATTTTATCTGGTAGGCGTCAGAATAAGTAATGAATTTAGAATAATTTTCTATTTTTTTATAGGTATCTATATTTTCTTCTATGAGATAGCCTTCCATAACTTGGTCTATAATTTTTCTATCAAGAAATCCCCTATCAAGCGAAGGATATTTTTCCAAAAAATCAAGGGCCAAAGAATGGAAATTGCCAATCATCATATCCTTAAGCTCCGTCTTTATTCCTTCCTTTTTAAATTCCGAAATAATCCTAGTTTGCAGTTCCTGAGCTGCTTTTTTTGTAAAAGTCGTAATAAGGATCCTATTTGAACTAAGGCCTTCATTTTTTATAAGGCTAATGACTTTTTTAACAATAGTGTAAGTCTTACCAGTTCCTGGACCAGCTATAACTGCTGCTGGAGTCTTTGCTTTTTCTATTATTAGTTTTTGGCTTTCATTTATCATAATAAACTCTCATAGCAAATCCTTGGTTTCTTCACACCCTCTTCATCGATAAAAATTTCCCCAATTTTTTCAAAACCCAATTTATTTATAAGGCCCCTCATTTTGAGATTATCTTTATGGGTGTCTATCCTAAGACTATCAAAGCCATTTTTTTCTGCATGCTTTATAATATCAATAAAAAATTTAATAGAAATCCCTCTTTTTCTCATAGACTTATCTACAGCAAAGGTATGGACAGTAATTGGATTTTCTCCTACAAAATCATTCTCAAAAGGCAAGTAGGCTTCCTCTTTTATGTCTGAAAGATAGGCATAAGCCAATATTTGTCCGTCTTGTTCATATACATAAGATTTACCTTCTCTGATTTGATTTTCTAGAAATTTTTCATTCATAGAGTCAATCTGCCACTGGTCAACCCCATCTTCTCTAAGGGAAGACTTTGCAGAAGTGATAATTTTTTCAATTGTTTTTAAATCAAAAATTTGTGCTTTTCTCATACAATCATTATACCTTAATAAAGAATTGGGTCTTTAACATTGTTAAGATCTACTCAAAGTGATATAATCTTTTTAGTAAATATCGAGAAAGGACTTATTATGTACGATTATTTAATTATTGGTAATGGAATAAGCGGGCTTTCAGCTGCTGAAGAAATAAGAAAAAATGACCCAGACGGTCAAATTCTAATAGTTTCAAACGAAAATGGACTCACTTATTGGAGGACTCGTCTTTCAGAACTTATAGAAAAAGATTACACAGATGAAGAAATCCTTGTAAAAAAAGAAGCCTGGTATAAGGAAAAAAACATAGAAGTTAAACTAGGTACCCACATTGATAAAATTGATAAAGAAATCAAAAAAGCAATCTCAAAAGATGGCGAAGAATTTGAATATAATAAACTTCTAATAGCTACAGGCTCACACGCCTTTGTACCACCAATCAAAAATGCAGATGCAGAAGGAGTTTTTGCAATAAGAAGCTCCGAAGACCTCAAACACTTCAAAGACTACCTTCATGATAAGAAAAAACTCATAATAATCGGTGGCGGCATCCTAGGACTTGAGGCGGCAAATTCTATTTCTCACCTAGGCATAGAAATAACAATAGTAGAAACTTGTGACTACCTACTTCCAAAGCAACTTGATAAAGACCTATCACTAAAACTAGAAAAATCCCTAAACGATATGGGAATGAATACTCTAACATGCAGATTCAGCGAAGAAATCCTTGTAAAAGACGGCAGGGTTTGTGGTCTAAAACTTAAAGACGGGGAAGAAATCGAAGCTGACGCAATAATGATCCAAGCTGGTATAAGGGCAAACATAGAACTTGCTCAAAACTCTGGCCTTGCTACAGACAGGGGAATACTTGTAGGAGAAAACCTACAAATAGAAGGCGAAGATATCTACGCTGCAGGTGATGTGGCACAAATAGGAGGCTTCTCAATCGGGCTATGGACTGCAAGCATGGAAATGGGAAAAATCGCTGGAGCTAACATGGCAGGAGCTAACAAACTCTACGAGAAACCAAAACCATTCTCAACCCTCATGCTAGGTGATGTCAAACTATTCTCAGCTGGTCAAATATCAGGAGAAGGCATAGAAGAAATAGTAAAAGAAGACGGAGAAAAAATATATAAATTATTTAAAAATGGCGATAAATTCGTAGGCAGCATACTTTGGGGCGACATCAAATACCAAATGGATGCTAAGAAAATAGTCTTCGAAGACACAAATCCAAAAGAAACCAAACTAGGACAAGAAATATTTGGACTATAATATATAAATAATACAAGCTAGGGCTTAGGGTCCTAGCTTTTTCTAACTCTTGTTTGGGTCATACTAGCAAGTGTATTAATATTTTAACTTTATAAATAATAACATTTTTGCTATAATTTCTTTAATTGATTATTCAATCAATAGTGAATTGGAGGAAATTATGACAGATAATAAAACAAAACAAATATTTAAAGAAATTTTAGACTGGGTCAAGACCATTGCGCTTACCCTCTTAATCACATTTTTCATCAAGTTTTTTATCCTAGACCTTACCCGTATAGCAGGAGCTTCCATGGAAAATACCCTCTTTACAGACGACTTAGTTGTTATAGAAAAAATTTCAAAAAACCTTACTCACAAATATAAAGTAGGGGATGTAATAATTTTTCATAGCCCAATCGAAGAAAAACTCTATGTTAAAAGAATAATCGGCATGCCAGGAGATGAGGTCGAGCTTAGAAATGGGAAATTTTATGTAAATGGAAATCAACTTGATGAACCTTATTACACAACAGGAAATTTTACCCAAAGTGAAGGCGAAAATCATTGGATTTTAGGAGCTGATGAATTCTTCATGGTAGGCGATAATAGGCCAAAATCAAACGACTCAAGAAAGTTTGGCCCAGTATACGAAGATAATTTTGTAGGAAAGGCTTTTATGAGAATCTGGCCCCTTAAGAAAATCAAAAAATTAAACTAAAATAAAAAATTTAAAAAGCTAAACCTAGAAAAAGCTCAGGTTTAGCTCTTTTTATTACAAATTATATAAGTATCTTAAAGCTTCTGGCAACCTTTTTTGCCAATGGATTTCGTTATGGATTGCCCCTTTATCTATAACATATTTTATATCCAACCTATCTTTCAAAAATCCATAGGCCATTTGTGAAAGATTTACATAAGATTTTTGGATCACTTCATCATCAAATTCTTTTGTCCCTGTATCTAGATATACTTTTTGCTTATTTATAGGATCAAATTTCGATAAAATCTCTCCCATGCCAAAAGGATCTATCAAAAAATGAGTTGACATAGCAAGAACCTTATCAAAAACTTCGGGATACTTACTTCCCATATAAAGGCTCATAACCCCTCCCATAGAAGAACCACCGATTAGCCTTGATGATATTTTTTTGCCCTCTTCAACTGTAGGCTTTAGCTCATCAACAATAAATTTACCCGTCAAAATTCCCTTGGGATTAAGGTTTTTTCTAACTTCTTCATTGGATAAATTTTCAAAGGGAGAATATTCATTGACCCTTTCTTCCCCATCTGCACAATAAATACCAACAAGATTTGCTCTAAGACCAATTGTCTCTATCGCCTTATCAAGGGCCCAAACCTCACCAATAAAGGATTCCTCTTTATCATATAGGTTTGCCCCGTCAAAAAAATACAAAAACAAATCCGAATCCTTATCCTCAATAAAAGTGTAGGTCACATCTCTTTTTAAATACTTTGAATAAATCTTATTCTTATCAACCATCTTACCCCTCCTCTGTACTACATATATATCTACCCAAAAAAATCCCTCACACAAAGGCGAGGGATATTTTATGAGATTTTATCATTTGTTTTTGTCTTCATTAACAAGCTTATAAGTACGAAACCTATAGAAAATGCAAGCATTACTCCAATGTTTGGTAGGATTGTAACAAAACTAGGATTTTCTAGAAGCATTTCGTTGTTTCTGATGTAATAATATGATGGGAAAATTTTTCCCAGAGCGAGGGCTGTCTTTGATAAGAGGGCTTGGGGTACAAAGGCTCCGCACAAAATGATGATCCTAGTGATACTACTTGCATAATTCCTGAAATTGTATTTTCATTTGAAATTAGGTTTGAGATAAATACTGCCATGGTTACTACACTAACTGTGAAAACCAATGAGTTTACCATCATAAGATTGGTTGGAGACTTGCTAAAATCATATTTGTAGAGGATTACAAATAACAAAATATATAAGGCCCAAACTATTAGCCCGGTAAGGACGTGGCCAAAAATTAGTTCTAGGTTTTGCTTGTATTTTGGCATAGGACTTGCTGCGTTTCTCATGGCTATAGTCTTTTTCTTGTATACACTTACTATTGTTGATACGATTAGGAGAACCTGGGCTAGGATTAGGTAGTTGATAAAATTGAAATAAAATAATGACTTATCTTCATTTCCAAGATTTTTTTCATTTTTTATCCCAACATCTATCTCTTTTTCCAAATCTTCATTAGCAAATTTATGGCCTTTTACTATTTTAAAATAATTTTTAAAGACTCTCATATTCCTTACCTCTCATAAAAAACAAACTTACTAGGAAAAAAACCAGGCTAATTATTATTAAAATCCCAATATTCTGATAAAACCTAGCTGTAGACTCGTAATAGTATAGGGAATAAATGGCGTCAGTGACTACTGATATAGGGTTGATTTTTCCTAAAATCGGAGCTTTTTCTTGGATTATTACCTTAATACTTGAAATCATCATGCCTGATAAAAAACCCATTAGCATAGAAATAGCAATGCCTAGATTTATCTTAAATTCGAGTGTTTTCTTATTTGATACGCCAATAAGTATTCCAAGCCCAACTCCTGCTAGAGAAGATACCAAGTATAAGAGGACTAAAAGCGGCATTTTACCGCCAAATTCTACTCCCAAAACCTTATCTAGATAGAATATAAAGATAAGGGTTATGACGAAATTTATTATCCAAGAAGCAAGGATAGATGCTAAAAGGCTTACAGATTTTTTGATTGGAGCGATTACATTTCTCTTTGCATTTACAGACAAATTCGCCTCGTATTGGTATATTACATAAAGCCCCCACATATAACCATAGATTGTAGTCATACCCACAAGGGTGTAGAAAAAAGTATTTATTGGATCCATATTGGTCCTAGACTCATCTTTAATATAGTCTTTAACATCCAAAAGCTTTGTAATGTCTGTCTGAGGATTTTCTTCCATTATCCTTGTAATCATCTCCGATTTTTGTAGATAGTCATTTAAAACTGTCTCTACGATGGTTTCTTCAATACCAGATTTTTTGGTAAAGACCATATCTTTCTCTTCTATAAAGGCCCTTATATCAGAATTTGTATCAAGAATTTCTTTGTTCTCAGCTTTTGTGATTTTGAAATAATCCCCTTCTTCCATAGCATCTAGGAAGCTTTTAAAATTTTGATCTGTCATCGCAGATTCGCTTACAGCAATATTGATTGCCTCAAACTTGTTGCTATCAGTTATTCCTCCAAAGGCGAGTTTGAAAAGGGCGCCTAGGATAATCGGAAAAAACAGGGCCCAGAAAACCGTGGCTTTTTCTCTGAGCAAATATTTGAAGGTATTTTTAAAAGAATGCAAAAACATACTAGTCCCTCAAATCCTTGCCCGCAAGCTCTAAAAACACGTCATTTAAGCTCGGCTTTTCAACATTTATCGACCTATATTCTACCTTTGATTCTGTGAGTATTTCTACAAGACTTAAAAGCTTCTCGTCACTTTTTGAAAAAGTCATCTTGCAGGTATCATCCTTATAGGAAAAATCTATAATATGGTCCATGTTTTTAAGTTTATTAATCAGCTGGTCAGAGAGATTATCAGCTACAAAGGAAATTTTTTCATTAACTTGGATCATCTCCCTTAGCTCGTTTGATGTCCCCTTTGCAATTACCCTGCCCTTATCAATTATAACAATGTCATCGCACAAATAATGAACCTCTTCCATGTAGTGGGAGGTGTAGATTATGGTAGATCCTTCTTGGTTTAGTTTTTTAATACCTTCTAAGATATTGTTTCTTGATTGGGGATCTACTGCTACAGTTGGCTCATCAAGGATTATTATCTCAGGTCTGTGGGCTATGCCACATGCTATATTCAGTCTTCGCAAAAGGCCACCCGAAAGTTTTTTGGGTTTGAATTTTACAAAATCATTTAGGCCAACAAGGTCTAATGTCCTTTGGATTAGCTTTTCTCTTTCCTTTTTATCCCTGATATAAAGTCCGCAAAAATAATCTATATTTTCATAGACATTTAGCTCGTCATAGACTCCTACCTCTTGGAAAACTACACCAATCTTCTCTTTTATATCATAGGCATCAGGACTCATTTCCTTGCCATAGATTTTTACACTTCCCCCATCATTTTTAAGAAGACTTAGTATACAGTTAATTGTAGTAGATTTACCTGATCCATTGGGCCCTAAAAGTCCTAAAATCCTACCCTTTTTAACATCTAGGTCAAGCTTATCGACAGCTATTAGTTCTTTGTACTTTTTTACAAGGCCTCTTACTTCAATCAAATTTTCCATAAAACCTCCCGGTCTTTAGCAATTTACCTTATTCTTAATAAAATTTTATATTAAATTATTATACAATTCGTAAAATACATGTAATATTTATGTAAAAAAACCACAGACTAACTTGCCTGCGGTTATGATTTATAGTTTCATTGAGTTTTGTCTTCTTCTTAGTCTAGTAATGGTTGCTTTTTCGTCTATTTTTACCATGGACATATCTATTACTGTATCCTTTGGAATATCGACAATTGCTTCGGTTTTTGATGTGATTATACCTATTGGTAGAAGGCCTTCGTGGATTGACCTATCGTGGCTTGTAAGTTTGCCAAATACTTTATCAGAGCCAATACCGTCTAGTTTTTCACCTTTTTTGATATCCCTTTTCGCAATTGCAACTGTATCTGCAACTTGGCCGTGGATTGGGGCTATGGTTGGTTCATTTTCTACAACAGCATTGTAGATGGTGATTGGTGCTTCAAGACTTGTTAGGTGGTATGGCCTATATAATAAATAATTTGGTCCATCGCCAAAGCCTAAGAACTTCATCAGATCTTTGACATCTTCTTGGTCGCTTGTCACTATTATAAATACTCCTGGTGCCATACCTGGTGAGAATTCTACAACTCCATAAGAGTTTAAAATTCCTCCCTCATTTTTTAGCCTAAAGTCTTCTAATGCTTTTTCTGGGTTTGTATCTATCCCATGACAGCCAAATGTATCTGGTAAAAATCCAAGGGCATTACATACTACATTTAGCTCCATCATGGTGTTTGTCCCATCAACAAAGGATGTAAGCATCCTTGGAGATAGCTTTTTGGCCTTGGCTTCTTCTGCAAGACTTTCAGCTGTGGCATAGTTGTCTAATGGATTGTTTTTACCCTTAGCTGCTACTAAAACCTCAAGACCCATGCCGTAGGCATTGTCTACTAGGTCTATGATTGCTCCAGGTTCATCGCCTAGGATGCCTGTATAAACTACACCAGCTTTTTTTGCCATATCATGAAGGACAGGTCCTACAACGGCATCACATTCCACATTGAAACTTATCATGTGCTTGTGGTATTGGATAGTTTTACGAGCAATTACCGCACCAAATGAAGGATTTCCCGTGCAATCTACTACCGCATTTATCTGAAGGAGTTTGTAAGCAAGCCTATAGTTTGTAGATACTGCAACATAGCCTTTTTCTAAGACTTCATAGCCTTCGTTATAGTCATCTGTAAAGATTATCTTATCTTCAGCAATCCCTGCATTTACAAGGGCTTTTATGGCCTTTTGGGGATTCCTATCAACAATAAGCTTAACTTCCATAGCGTCTAGCTTTGATAGTTGGCTTACAAGAGATGCACCCATCTTGCCGCAACCAATTATTGCAAGCTTGATGCTCTCTCCATTATCTCTCATTTCTCTTAGTTTTCTATTTATCTTTAACATTGAATTCCCCTCTCTTAACCCTACTGAGGTTTTTCGCACAAGCCTTGGCAGACGAATAGGCCCACTGGATATTGTAGCCGCCACAATCGCCGTCCACATCTAGGACTTCGCCAATAAAATATAAAGCTGGTATAATTTTTGATTCGAAAGTTTTATCATCCACAAGGCTAGTATCGACACCACCTATGGTCACTTGGGCATTTTCCTCATCGTTTATAGCTATGATTTTAAATCTCAGGTTCTTTATTGTTTTGATTAGCTTTCTAATATCATCATCCCTAAGATTTTTTACCCAAGTCTTACTTTTTAATTTTACTCTTTTTAGGATATCTTCAATGAGTTTTTTATTCAAAAATCCCATCAAAATTTCTTCTATAGTTCTTTCCGGATTATTTTTTGAAAGATTTTTAATTATCTCAAATAATTTCCCTTCTGAATAATCTTCAAGCAAGTCTATAGATACCCAGATATCCCTTTTTTCAAACAAAGCATAGGATATGTGGTTTGAAAGATCTAAGATAGCAGTACCAGTTAGACCGTAGGATTGAAAAATTATGTCGTCTGTGGATTCTTTTAGTAAATTTCCGTCCACAAAAAGACTTGCCTTGGCTGTTACTCTGACTCCCTTGGCTTTTTTTGATAGAGGATTTTCAGTCTTATAATTTGTAATTGCATAGGAAAGCCTGGTTATTTTGTGCTTATCTTTGATTATTTCAAAAATTTTCCCATCAGAACCAGAACCCTTAAGGCTCATTCCACCAGTCGCAATTATTAGCCTATCAAAAGGAATCTTAGCTTTGTTTGTGATTAAAAGGCGGTTTTCAAAATCAATATCAATAACTTCTGTTTCGTACATAAATTTAGCCTTAGAATTTAAAAGCAAGATATCTCTGATAGTCTTACTGCTTAGGGTTTGTGGATAGCACCTACCTGAAGGCAGGTGTGTCGTTAGAATACCAAGACCATTTAGAAAAGAAATCAGGTCTTGGTTGTCATATTTTTCTAAGGCGTATTTATAAAATTCTCCTCCCGTGGAGTGGTAATTGTTTAATTTTAGATTTAGGTTGGTGAAGTTGCACCTGCCGTTGCCTGTGGCTAAAAGTTTCCTTCCAGCAGAGTCATTTTTTTCGATGATTAAAAGCTCACCATCAAAGAGGTTTGCAAAAAATAAACCTGCAACACCCCCGCCTAACAAAACTGTTCTCATAAGTCTAACAAAACTTCCCTTATAGCTTCTTTTTCGGACCAAGGTGTTTTTTCATTTCCATTTAACTTTATAAAGTCTTCTTCTCCCTTGCCCATAAAGAGAACATAATCACCTTCTTTAGCCATATTTATTGCAGCCTTTATAGCGTCTTTCCTATCTTTTACTAGGCTATAGTCACCGTAATTTTCACTCATCCCAGCTACTATGTCTTTTGAAATATTTTCATAGGTATCAAATTTAGGATCGTCAGTTGTAATTATGGCATAGACGCCAAAATCCGAAACAATTTTTCCTATAAGCTGTCTAAATTCTTCATTCCTATCGCCTTGGATACCAAAAACCGCTATTTTGCGTTTATCTTCTGGCAGGCTCTTAAATATCTCCTCAAAGGCCTTTGGAGTATGGGCAAAATCTACTATTAGATTAAGGTTTCTATTATTATCTATGCGTTCAAACCTAGATCCTACACCAGGAAATTCTCCTATGACCTTGCTTATTTCCTCAAGGCTCGCTCCCATTATCTTAAGAGTTGTGATGGCTGCTAGATAGTTATAAAGCTCAAAATCAGCTATTGTTTTTATAAAAAAATCTACTCCATCGATTTTAAAATTTGTGCCCTTATCGTTTTTTATTATTTCTGTGGCTCTTACATGGGCTTTTTCTGACTTACCAAAGGTAATTGTATGTGAAAATCTCTCTATTACTTTCTCTGTCCACTCATCATCCATGTTGCTAACTGTCATTTCTGAGTTTTCTAGAAGCTTCATTTTGGCTTCAAAATAATTTTCCATAGTCTTATGGTAGTCTAGGTGCTCTGTCGATAGGTTATTAAAAATTCCTACTTCAAAGTGGACACCTTCTAGCCTTTTTTGATCAAGACCGTGACTTGATGCTTCTAAGGTCGCATATTCTATATTATTTTCTATGCATTTGTCTAAAAAGTCATTTATCTCAGTTATATCTGGAGTGGTATTTGAGGTTTCCATGACTTTATCCCCTAAAATTCCTCCGTCGGTACCAAGATTTGCACATTTACCAAAAAGTTTATTGATAAGATAGGCTACTAGTTTAGATGTAGTAGTCTTGCCGTTAGTGCCTGTCACTCCTACAAGTTTTAGCTTTCTTGATGGAAAGTCTGTAATTATATTTGAAACATCTGCTAGGGTCTTTCTAGGATCTACCACCCTAAGGTAGGAAATACCATCCCTATAGTCTATTTCTTCCGTGTGAATTATTGCCCTAGCTCCTTTTTTGATTGCCTCATCAATATATCTGTGGCCGTCAAAGATGGAGCCCTTGACAGCCACAAATATATAATTTTCCACTATTTTTTGGGAATTATTAGATACTCCCTCTATATCAAAGTCTAGGCCATGGACAATGTCTAGATATTCAATTTTTCTTACTAGTTCACTAAATTTTATCAATGTACGATGTATCCCTTCTTTGCTATTACTTCTCTAATTTTTTTGGCATGCTCTTTGCCGTTTGTTTCAAGGGTTAATTCGACATTTATATTCTTAAATCTGCTTGCTTCCTTAAAGCCATCATGCTCTATAGAGATTACGTTGGCCTTTGTTTCTGCAATTTCTGTCAAAAGTCCTTGGAGCTTGCCTGGAATATTTGCTATTTCTACTTCTATTCTCATGATTCGTCCTGTTTCATATAGACCCCTATTTATTAATTGGGAAATGAAGGACATATCTATATTACCCCCAGATACCAGGCAAACCACATTTTTGTTGAAGAAATTTAATTTATCAAGGGCTGCTAGTGGAAGAATACCTGATGGTTCTGCTATTAGTTTGTGTTTTTCGATTAGTTTGATAAAGGACATAAGGATTTCTTCGTCTGTAACAGTAATCCAGTCATCTACATAATCTTTTGAAATATCGTAGTTTAGCTTACCAACTGTAGCAACAGCTGTACCGTCTGCGATTGTGTCAACTCCATCTAGGGTTACAATGTGGCCAGCCTTTACAGCTTCCTTCATACTTCTTGCAGAATATGGCTCGACACCTATGACCTTAATTAGAGGCGAAATTTGTTTTAGGCTTTTTGCAACACCTGAAATAAGTCCTCCACCACCTACTGGTACTAGGACATAGTCAACGTATTTTAATTCCTCAACAATCTCAAGACCGATTGTACCTTGGCCTTCTATTACGTCTAGGTCATCAAAAGGCGGGATGAATGTGTAAGCATTTTCCTCAGCAAGTTTTAAGGCGTGTTCCTTACATTCGTCAAAGCTTTGTCCATAAAGGACAACTTCTGCTCCATATTTTAAGGTACCGTCTACTTTAATCATCGGAGTATGTTCAGGCATGCAGATTACAGCCTTCATACCAAGTTTTTGGGCAGAAAATGCAACACCTTGGGCGTGGTTACCTGCAGAAGCAGTTATAATCCCCTTATCAGCTGCATCCTTATCAAGTTTAGACAACTTGTTGTAGGCCCCTCTTAGCTTAAATGATCCAGTTTTTTGAAGGTTTTCTGGTTTTATGTAAACGTTGTTATTAGATTCATTAGAAAATACCTCAGAATAGATTAAATGTGTTGGGTTAATTACTTCGTCAACTCTCTCTTTAGCTCTTTTAAAATCAAACATAATTCCTCCTTATTTGATTAAGTACAATTATATGTAGTGGTTTTTTAGATCCACTTAACTATTTTAATTATAACATTAATTTGTAATTTTTTTAAGAAAAGTGTAAAATCAAGCTAAGATTTTATACTAATTAAGAGGAGAAACAAATGAAGTATTTTGACAAAAAAATAATTTATACTGCAAGCCTTATCCTAGGCCTTGGTATTTTAGTAATTTGTTTTATCTTTAGATATTCTTATATAGATTTTTTAGGTTTTGATAGACCACTCAAACTTGCTTGCTTTATAAATGCAATCCTAGGCACAATAGCCTCACTCATTGCTATTATAGATGGTGTAAACAAGCAATTTAGGGGAAATATTTTGCTACTTGCAGTCCTAAATCTAATCATGGTCTTCTCCTACCCAATCCTTATGGGTGCTGAAATAGTTCTTGCACCTATTGAAAATCCCTATATCACATCAGCACCTGATAAGGGCAATACAACAAAATTTAAGAGAGATTCTTCGTTTATTATAGAAGGAGAAATCTATAAATTTCCCCTTAGCCTAAAAGACTTTGAAGAAAATGGCTTTAGCTATAGCTTAAAAGAACAAAACAAGGAACTTGTTGCAACCATATCCAGGATGGGAAAATCCTTTGATCCAAAACCAACCTGGTTTACTGATGGTATGAACAAGGAGGTTTATAGGGAATTTTACCTCTTAGAGGCATTTTTTGATCCTAATACAGATAAGGAAAATATAGATAATACTCAGATAAAAAGACTTAACGCTGCAGTAATTAACAATAATAGGGATTTTGAGATCATGGGTATAAAGCTAGAAGATTCCATCTACGATATAAAGAATGTTTTTAAAGATAAACTAAAAGAAGATGAAAATAATACAGAAAACACAATTAAATCCTATTATCTAGAAACGGATGACAATTACACAATAAAATTAAACGCTCTTAACGGAGTTGTTCAATCTATA
>CAMEGY010000006.1 GCA_945916625.1 uncultured Anaerococcus sp. | reverse complement strand
CAATATAGATGAAGACTTATCAGAAAAAGATTCAGAAGAGATTGTAGAAGATTTAACGAATTTGATGAACACTAGGAGATAGATTTCAGATCAGGTAAAAATGTAATGAAAAAAGTTCGCAAAATACCACAAAGAAAATGTATTGTGTGTGGAGAATTAAAAGATAAAAACGACCTTCTTAGAATTGTAAAAAACAAAGAAGAAGGAATCTTAATAGATGAAAGAGGAAAGATAAACGGAAGAGGAGCCTATGTATGTAAGAGTGAATCTTGCATCAAGGGTCTAAAGAAATCAAATAAGCTAAACCAAGCCTTTAAAATGAAAATAGATGATGATATTTATGAGGAGCTAGAAGCTTATGAAGTAAAATGAGGTGATTAGATGGCTGATAAAATAAGAGTATACGAATTAGCAAAAGAAAATGGATTAGAATCAAAAGAGATGATCAAAATCCTAAATGATGAATTTAACTTAGGTATAAAATCCCACATGTCAATGATAAGTGGGGAAGACCGTAAGTTAATAAATGAATACCTTACAGAGCTAAATGGTGAAGAAGAAAATAATGTTAGTGAAGAAGTAGAAGTAAAGCCTAAAGCAAAGACAAAAGAAAAACAAGAGAAAAAAAGGGAAAAGAAAATTGACCCTAAAAATATAAGTGACGACGAAGACGAAGATAAACCAGCTAAGAAGAACAGAAAAAAGAAAAATAAGAAAAAAAGATCAAAGAAAAGCAATAGGCAAGAGAGAAATATGAAAGCTAATAAAGATTCACGTATAGAAATACCAGAAACTGTAAATGTCAAAGCATTTGCTGACAAACTTGGCGAAAGTCCAAACTCTGTAATAGGAAAACTGATAGGTCTTGGCACAATGGCAGGCCTAAATGACCAAATAGATTTTGATACAGCAAACCTTGTAGCCATGGAATTTGGCAAGGAAATCATTTTAGAAGAAGCATATGACGCCCTAGAAGAGCAATCATATGACTTAGACTACGAAGATAAGGAAGAGGACCTAGTAGAAAGACCTCCAGTTGTATCAGTAATGGGTCACGTAGACCACGGTAAAACAAGTATACTAGACGCTATAAGAAATACTTCTGTAACACGCGGAGAAGCTGGTGGTATAACCCAACATATAGGTGCTTATACAGTAGATATTAACGATAAGGAAATTTCTTTCCTAGATACACCAGGCCACGAAGCCTTTACAGAAATGAGAATGAGAGGTGCCCAATCAACTGATATTGCAATCCTTGTAGTAGCAGCAGATGATGGTGTTATGCCACAAACTGTTGAGGCAATCAACCACGCTAAGGCAGCTGATATTCCAATAATTGTAGCAATCAACAAGATGGATAAGGATACAGCCGATAAAAATAGAGTAATGCAAGGCCTGATGGAATATGGTCTTGTACCAGAAGAGTGGGGCGGAGATACTATAATTGTACCAGTATCAGCCCACACAGGTGACGGAATTACAGACCTACTTGAAATGGTCCTACTAGTAGCTGAAGTTAGAGAACTTAAGGCAAATCCAAACAGGGAATCTGTGGGCATTATAATTGAGGCCCAACTTGATAAGTCAAGAGGTCCAGTTGCAACAGTATTAGTACAAAAAGGAACCCTACATGCAGGTGACTATGTAGTAACTGGATCTTCTTCAGGTAGGATTAGGGCTATGTTTGACTCAAAGGGTAAATCAATCAAGGAAGCAGGCCCTTCTATACCAGCACAAATTCTAGGTCTATCAGACGTAGCAGAAGCTGGAGATAAGATATACGCAGTACAAGAAGAGAAAATTGCTCGTGAGTATGCAGATAAGGCAGCAGAATTTAAGCGTGAAGAAAGACTAATCGCAAAGGCTAATACCAACCTTGAAGATATGTACTCAGATATTCAAGAAGGTGAGCTAAAAGAGCTTAATATAATTGTTAAGACAGATGTTAAGGGAACTGTAGATGCGGTAAGCACATCACTTACAAAACTATCTAACGAAGAAGTTAAGGTATCAGTAATAGCTGGAGCTGTAGGGGGAATAACAGAATCAGACGTCCTTCTAGCCCAAGCATCAAATGCGATTATAATCGGTTTTAACGTAAGACCAACCCAAGGTGCTTTAGAAAGAGCTAAAGAAAATAATATAGAAATCAGAACCTACAGCGTAATCTACGAAGCAATCGAAGATGTTTCAAAGGCTATAGTAGGTATGCTAGATCCAGAATTTAAGGAAAATGTCCTCGGTAGGGCTGAAGTTAGAGATACCTTCAAGATACCAGGAGCTGGTACAATTGCTGGTGTTATGGTAACTAACGGCCTTGTAACAAGAAAATCTAAAATAAGACTCTTAAGAGATAACGTAGTTATCTTTGATGGTGATATTTCATCAATGAAGAGATTTAAGGACGATGCATCAAAGCTACAAGCAGGCTATGAAGGCGGTATCGGACTTGAAAGATATAACGATATTAAAGTAGGCGATGTAATGGAAGCCTACGAAATGGTTGAAACAGAAAGAAGTTTATAGATGAATAAAAAAAGAACGGCTAGAATTTCTTCTGAAGTCAAAAGGGAAATTTCAAAAATAATTGCAAATGACCTAAATGACCCAAGATTAACGATTGACGCTATGGTCTCCGTCACAGATGTGGAAGTTACAAACGACTTATCCTATGCAGATGTCTATATATCAGTTCTTGGAGATGAGAAAAACAAGGACGATGTAATGGAAGCACTTGATCAAGCCACAGGTTATATCAAAATCCTAATCGGTGAAAGAATGAGACTAAGAACTATGCCAGAATTTCGTTTCAAATTTGATGAATCCATAGAGCGTGGAGCTTATATGGACAAACTTATAGCAGAAACAATCGCAAAGGATAAAAAAGTAAATGAAGCTAGAGAGAATCAGTAAAGAACACTTAGATGAATTTATAAAAATGGTTGATGAGGCGGAAACAATCGCTATTGCAAGCCATGTAAACCCAGATGGTGACAACCTAGGATCAACTCTTGCCCTAAGACGTTCACTCGAAAAATACGGCAAAGATATCGAAGTAATTGCAATCGATCCAATCGATGATTACCTAAAGTTTTTGCCAGAACTTGAACATTACAAAGAAGCATCTAGGGATAAGTACGACCTATTTATGATCCTTGATTGCTCTGAGTTTGATAGGATTGGACATGCAACTGAAATTGCAAAAAAATCTGATAAGACTCTTGTAATCGACCACCATGTTGGTGGAAAAATCAACTGTGATTTAAATATGATCTATGATAAGGCGCCTGCAACCTGTGAAATAGTCTATGAACTAATCGACAGACTAGATTTACCAATGGATAAAATAATTGGTACACTTCTATTCACAGGCCTTTGCACTGATACCGGTAGGTTTATGTATTCAAATGTATCTGAATATACATTTAAGGCTGCAGGTAGGCTTATCACAAGTGGGGTAGACTATGAATATATCTATAAAAATCTCTACCAATCACAACCAGTGTCAGTTATGCAATTTCATAACGAAGTAATTCAAAATGCAAAGTTTTTCGATAAGAAAGCTTTCGCTATTGCAAGTAAGGACCTGGTAGCAAAACACGGTGTCCAAATGGGTGATGCTGAATCAATTGTTAATAAATTAAGGGACCTTAAGGAAGTCAATGTATCGATGATTGTAAAAGAATACGATGACGGAGAATACAAGGTTTCTATGAGAAGTAAAACAACAGATGTGGCTGCTGTTGCTAGAGCAAATGGCGGTGGTGGCCACATCAAGGCAAGTGGCTTTTCAATCTTTGATGAAAGCCTAGAGGCTGCATGTGAAAAAGCCCTAGAAATCTTAAAGGAAATAGATGCATAAAGGTATCCTTAATATAAATAAGGAAAAGGGAATATCATCAGCAAGGGTAGTAAGCCTTGTAAGGCGTGCCCTTGATATGAAAAAGGTCGGCCATACTGGCACTCTCGACCTTGAAGCAAGCGGAGTTTTACCAATAGTAGTTGGAAAAGCTACAAGGGTTTCTGATTATATGATGACTAAGGATAAGGTCTACGAAACAGAAATGATTCTAGGGTCAAAAACAGATACCCTTGATGCTGCAGGTGAAATTACCGAAAAATCTGATAAAAAAGTAAGTAAAGAAGAATTTTTAGAAGCTATGAATACTTTTAAGGGGGAGATAGAACAAATTCCTCCTATGTATTCGGCCCTAAAAGTTAATGGCAAAAAACTCTACGACCTAGCTAGAGAAGGTATAGAAATCGAAAGAAAAAGAAGGAAAGTCACTATATATGATATTAAGCTTTTAGACTTTGATTTCCCAAAAGCGACTATTAGAGTTACTTGCTCAAAGGGGACTTATATAAGGACCTTGGTTGATGATATAGGAGAGAGATTAGGAACATACGCCTATGTTGATGAACTTGTTAGGACTAGGGTAGGCGACTTTGATATAAAAGATGCTATAAAAAGTGAAGACATCCTAAATCTTGAAAAAAATGATATAATAAAAGCACTACGTCCTATAGATTCTGCCTTAAAAGATTTTGATAAGATTGTCCTTGATAGAAGATACCTGGACAACTTAGTTAACGGGCAAATCGTAGAAGTAGAAGAAAAAGTCAATGATTGCATAAGAGTCTATGCAGGTGATGACTTTATAGGCCTTGGTAAAAATTATAGTGAAAATGGCAAAAATTTCTTAAAAATGGAGAAAGTGTTTTATGAAAGAGCAGATAAGAATATATGATTTAAATAGTGACCTACCGGATCTTGAGAAGAAGGTAGTTGCCCTTGGATATTTTGATGGAGTCCACCTAGGCCACCAAAAACTTATGAAAAGAAACGTAGACTTATCAAAGAAATATGGCTATACTCCTTCGATTCTTCTTTTTAAGGAAAATAGTCAGACAACAGTCAAGGATGATAAGAGATATTTATCAAGTCTAGAAGATAAGGTAGAAATCCTATCTGGCCTTGGAATTAAAACTTTTTGTCTTGTAAACTTTGACGAAAACTTTATGAAGCTATCCCCAAGGGAATTTATAAAGACAATCATAGCTGAAAAATTAAATGCAAAAATAATAATAGTGGGTTATGACTACCGTTTTGGATATAAGGCAAGCGGTACAGTAGATACACTTAGGGAATATGAAGATATCTTTGCCTACAACACTGATGTAGTAGACTTTGAGATGGAAGATGACCATGATAAAATCTCATCAGGCCACTTAAGAGAACTTGTAAGAGATGGAAAGATAGCTAAGGCAAATAAATATCTTGGAAGATATTATAAAATCAGAGGCAAAGTAATTCATGGTAGACACAGGGGAAGGACCCTAAATTTCCCAACAGCAAATCTCAGTCCATCTTTTCCTTATGTAATCCCAAGAGATGGGGTATACCTAACTAGGGTCCATGTTAGGAATGAAGACCACTATAGCCTTACTAACATCGGCTCAAACCCAACCTTTGAGACAAGTGATGAAAAGAAAATAGAAACCTATATATATGACTTCAACAAGTCAATATATGGAGAAAATATATCGATAGAATTTATAGAATTTTTAAGACCTGATTATAAATTTGATTCTGCAGAAAGCTTAATTGCTCAAATGGATAAGGATAAAATCGAAGGTCTTGATTATATTGAAAAATACCTAAAATGATTTTACAAAATCAAATTAGGAGTGTATAATATAAAAGGTAGCTTTGCTAGGTATTTGAGACCTCGACTAATACATGGCAAAAGCTGAATATAATATAACGGAGGAAATTATGAACGCAGTAGAAAAACAAGCAATAATCAAAGAATACCAATTAGACGAGAAAGACACAGGTTCACCAGAAGTACAAATAGCCATCCTTTCAAAAAGAATAGCTGACTTAACTGAACACTTAAAATCAAATAAGAAAGACCATTCTTCTAGACGTGGATTATACAAAATGATCAGACGTAGAAGAGGTATGCTTAACTACTTAAGAGACAATGATATTGATAGATATAGATCAATTATAGAAAGACTTGGACTAAGAGGTTAATAATTTTGGCGGGGATTTTCCCGCCTTATTTTATATATAGGAGAGATAATGATCAAAAATTACAAATACACTTCAAAACACGGATATGACTTTGAGGTAACTATCGGAAAGTATGCAGAACAAGCAAATGGCGCCTGCCTTATACAAAGTGGGGACACTACACTTTTAGTAACTGCAGTTGCAAGCGAAAAGCCAAGAGAAGGGATAGATTTCTTCCCACTTATTTGCGATTTTCAAGAAAAGCTTTATGCAGTTGGAAAAATCCCTGGAGGATTTTTAAGAAGAGAAGGCAAGGCAAGTGACGAAGCTACCCTAATTGCAAGACAAATGGATAGACCACTTAGACCACTTTTCCCAGAAAACTACTACAACGACGTACAAATCATTGCAACAGTCCTTTCAATGGACCACGACCACCTACCAGATGCCCTTACTACAATAGGTGCATCAATCGCCTTAGGTATCTCTGATATACCATTTGATGGGCCAGTTGGTGCTTGTATGGTTGGAAAAGTTGATGGCAAACTAGTTGTAAATCCAAACGAAGTTGATAGAAAAAAATCAGACTTAGACCTAACTGTAGCTGGTAAAAAAGGTGCAATAAACATGGTAGAAGCAGGTGCAAACGAGCTTGATGAAAGTGAAATGCTTGAAGCAATGCTTTTAGCTCTTGAAGAAATAGGCGACATTTCTGACTTTATTCAAACAATAATCGATGATATCGGTCTTCCAAAGAAAGAAGTAGAAGCCCACGAAGAAAGTGAACTTGATAGACTTATTTCAGAAAACTTTGAAGAAGAAATCAAAGCATCTATCAGGACAACAGACAAAACTGAAAGAGAAGATAATATCTTTAGGATAGAAGAAGAAGCTAGGGAAAAATTCCTTGCTGACTATCCAGAAACAGAAGACGAAATCCACCGTAAGATAGATGACATCATGAAAAAAGAAGTTAGAAGAATGATTTCTATTGACAAGATTAGACCAGATGGTAGAGATCTTAGAGAAATCAGAAAACTTTCTTCTGAAGCAGGAGTGCTCCCAAGAGTACATGGTTCAGGACTGTTTTCAAGAGGGCAAACCCAAGTTCTTTCAGTGGTAACATTAGGTTCTCCAGCAGATAGCCAATTAATCGACGGTCTTAATATCGAAGATATTGAAAAAAGATATATACACCAATACAATTTCCCACCATTCTGTGTAGGAGATGTAAGACCTCTAAGAGGACCAGGTAGACGTGAGATTGGTCACGGCCACCTTGCAGAAAGAGCGCTTATTCCAGTACTTCCAGATGAAAAAGACTTCCCATACACAATTAGGGTTGTATCTGAAGTATTATCTTCAAATGGTTCAAGCTCACAAGCATCTATCTGTGGTTCAACCCTATCTCTAATGGATGCTGGTGTTCCAATTAAAAAACCAGTTGCAGGTATTGCAATGGGTCTAATCAAAGAAGACGACTCAATTTCAATACTAACAGATATCCAAGGTCTTGAAGACCACCTTGGTGACATGGACTTTAAGGTAGCAGGTACAAGAGATGGTATCACTGCCCTACAAATGGATATGAAGATATCAGGTATTACAGAAGAAGTCCTAAGAGAATCCCTAGCTGACGCAAAAGATGCTAGATTTAGAATCTTAGATGTAATCGAATCTGCTATTGATAAGCCAAGAGAAGAATTATCTGACTATGCACCAAGACTATACACAATAGACGTAGACCCAGAAAAGGTTAGAGATGTAATTGGTTCTGGTGGTAAAAATATCAACAAAATTATCGATGCAACAGGTGTTAAAATCGAAACAGAAGATGATGGTCATATTACTGTCGCATCTAACGACGGTGCAAGCGGAAAGAAAGCTATTGAGATGATAAAGTCAATAGTTACTGATCCAAAACCAGGTGATGTTTTCCAAGGAACTGTTGTAAGAATCATGAACTTTGGTGCTTTTGTTGAAATAGCAATAGGCAAGGAAGGTCTCCTTCACATAAGCCAAATCGCCCACCATAGAGTAGGCAAGGTTGAAGATGAGCTTAAGATAGGAGATACTGTAAAAGTTCAGGTGACAGAAATAGATAGGCAAGGAAGGATTAATCTTTCAAGAAAAGCCTTACTAGAAAAGCCAGAAAGAGAACAAAGACCTGAAAAAGCTGAAGCTTGGCCAGTAGATGAGTCACCATATAGAAAAGATAAATAATTTAATTAAGCTGCTGCAGTTTTGTGGCAGTTTTTTTCTTGCTTATAAATTGAATTTATCAATAATCTTTCCTTGTTAAAAAACAGATTTTGATTAAAAATATTCTTGAAGAAATGTAATAGATATGTTAATATTATAGTATAAGAAATCGTTATTTTATTTACAAATTACTATGAAGGAGGGAAAAATATTTTTTTGAGCAAGGTAAAAGATTAAAAAAATAGGAAGTTTTGTAATTGATCTTATTTTTTTACCACAAAATATCTATACTTTGCATATTCTAATAATTATATGATACATATTATATTTAAATTCTTGATAGGTAACTATAATTATTAGATAGTTGTATGACAAATGTTCTAAGATGAGCGCTAGTTAAATTAAGAGGTTCAAAATGACAGTTAAAAAAGAAAAAATATCTCTAGGCAGAATGCTAAAATTCGTAATACCTTCGGCTATCGGTGTACTTTTACTTATGACACCTTTCAAAACCGCTGACGGCGGATCTACAGTAGCAGTTTCAGTTATTTCAAAATTCTTAAACGAAACAATAAATAGTGTTGTTCCAATCCACTACGTGGCACTTACGTGTATTACTATTTCAACCCTACTTGCAATAATATATACAGTTTCAAAACCAGATTTTATAGAAAAATCGCCAATCCTTAAGGAGGTATCTGATATTACTCCTTTCTGGCTATTTGCAAGGGTAGTAGGTCTTATAATTGGCTTTATGACAGCCCTTAAAATTGGTCCTGAAATGATTTGGTCAGAAAATACTGGTGGTTTAATCCTTTATGAGCTAATAGGAGGCCTTCTTACAATCTTCCTTGTAGCAGGTTTTATCCTACCTTTCCTTACAGAATTTGGTATACTAGAATTTGTGGGTATTTTCTTATCAAAAATCATGCGTCCAGTCTTTCACTTACCTGGTCGTTCTGCAGTTGACTGTTTAGCTTCATGGATTGGTGATGGAACCATAGGTGTAGCCCTTACAGCAAAACAGTACGAAGAAGGCAACTATACCGAAAAAGAAGCATCAATAATTTCTACAACCTTCTCAGCTGTATCTATCACATTTTGTATGGTTGTATTATCAAACGTGAACATGGTAAATAGGTTTGGTACCTTCTACCTAATAGTTGGTATATCAGGAATCGTTGCAGCTCTAATCGTGCCACGAATCCCACCTCTTTCAAGAAAGAAAGATACTAGACTAAAAGAACCTGAAAATCCACACGAAGAAATAGTTCCAGAAAACTTCACTAGACTTGAATGGGCAACTCAACTTGCTGTACTTAAGGCAGAAAAGAATTTAGACATTAAAAACTTCCTTATAAATGGACGTGACACAGTTCTTAGCCTATGGCTAGGCGTAACTCCTGTAATCATGGCAGCAGGTACACTTGCTCTTGTATTATCAGAAGCTACCCCAATATTTACCTGGCTTGGTATGCCTTTCCTACCAATCCTTAAGCTTCTTCAAGTTCCAGAAGCGGCAGAAGCTAGTAAGACTATGGTAGTAGGATTTGCGGACATGGTTGTCCCATCAATACTCGCTGCTGATAGGATTACATCAGAATTTACCCAATTCGTAGTAGCTGCAGTATCAGTAACCCAGCTTATCTATATGTCTGAAACAGGTGCGGTAATACTTGGATCAACTATACCAGTTGACCTTAAGGATATATTTATTCTCTTCATAGAAAGAACCCTCATTACCCTACCAGTAATAGTAATCCTTACACACTTATTATTTTGATAAACAAATGCTCAAAAGAAACTAATAGTAAATGTAGCTAGATTGTATTTACACTTCTTACAACTCAATAATAAAAAAATGGATGCACACCTATCTTATAGGAATGCATCCATTTTATTTTGTAAAATTTCACATTTTCCAAATCAAGATTATCAAACAAAGATATCGGTTTATTTTTATTGTTTTTATAATATAATATAGGTGTGAGGTATATATGACTAACAGAAATTCTGGGAGAGTGAGGAAAAAATCCAACACCAAATCTTCCAACAAAAATAAACAGAAAAAATTTAGGGAGAGATCTTTTGACATACATAATTTCTCTATGGTAGTTATGGTCTTATCTGTCCTTATATTTATATTTATTTTATCATCAAGTACAGGACTTATTGGAGATGCTTTGGCTAACACCTTTGAGAAACTTTTTGGAAAACTTAGCCTTGTATTTCCAGTACTTTTATTTGCTAGTTTCTTTTTGATTTATAGGGAGACATTTAGAGATAATCTTAACCGCATGCTTTTAATTTATGGGATATTTTTCCTAAGCCTTTCTATCTTATCAAAAGATTATATTAGAAATGAACTAGCCTGGTCAGTTGAATATTCTGCCTTCAAAGGTTCACTAGGTGGTGGATGGTTCGGTGGTTTGTTTGGCTATTATATCCTAAACTTCATAGGCCATGTCGGACTTTATATCCTATTTGGAAGCCTAATTTTAGCCTTGATTATAGATGTTAGTCCATATTCTTATAGGGAATTTTTCTTAAAAGTAAGGGATGGACTAATAATTTTAGGTCTTGGTATAAAGCATATGGTACAAAAAGCTCTTGATAAACTAAAAGCAAAGCATGAAAAAGCAAGGGAAAATAGAGAAGAAAAAGAAAGAGAAAGACCTGCCCTTAAGATAAATAACAGGTCTTCTGAAAATGAAACAACAAGAAAGGCTGTTAGAAAAAGACCAGCTCGTGAAATTGATGATGATTTTGAAAAGGTAAAAGCAATTAAAAATAAAGAAAATGTTGCTGATAAAGATGTAGACTTAATACGTGATTACAAATCAAAACAAGTTGAATTTGGCGATTTGAATGACGATCTGAAGCGAGAGTTTGCAAATTATTCTTATCCGTCAGTTGACCTCTTAGATGATATAGATACAGGAGGAGGAATCGATAATGACGAAATAAGGGCAAAAGCGAGAATTATAGAAGAAACTTTGGAATCTTTTGGTATAGAAGGTAAGATTGTCCAAATCGATGTAGGACCAACAGTTACCTGCTATGAGCTAAAACCAGCCAGGGGTGTCAAGGTATCAAAGATTGTAAATCTAGCAGATGACCTATCTTTAAGCCTTGCTACATCTGGAATAAGGATAGAAGCACCAATTCCAGGCAAAAGCCATGTGGGTATAGAAGTTGCAAATGACCAAAAAGAGGTCGTAGGCTTTAAGGAAATTATCTCATCAAATAATTTTGTCAAATCAAAACATGCTATTCCTTTCGCCATGGGTAAGTCCATTTCAGGCGAAGTTATAATCTCAGCTATAGAAAAAATGCCCCACCTTCTAGTATCAGGTGCGACTGGATCTGGTAAGTCAGTTTGTATCAATACCATAATCATGTCTATCTTATATAAGCACAGCCCAGATGAGGTTAAGCTTTTGCTTATAGACCCAAAGGTTGTTGAGCTTTCAATCTACAATGGGATCCCTCATTTAATAATGCCTGTTATAACTGATCCTAAAAAAGCATCGTCTTCTCTATTTTGGGCCATATCTGAGATGGAAAAAAGATATAAACTTTTTGAAGAAAACCATGTAAGGGATATCAAGGGTTATAAAAAAGCAGCAGAGACTGATGATTCCATGGAAAACCTGCCTTATATCGTGGTAATCGTAGACGAGCTTTCAGATTTAATGATGACAGCAGCGAGTGAAGTAGAAGACTATATCACAAGACTTGCTCAAAAATCTAGGGCTTGTGGTATTCATCTTATAATAGCAACCCAGAGACCAACAGTAGATGTAATCACAGGTACCATCAAGGCAAATATCCCATCAAGGATTTCCTTTGCTGTTACAAGCCAAATTGATTCAAGGACCATCCTTGATATGCAAGGGGCAGAAAAACTTCTAGGCAAGGGAGATATGCTTTATGCTTCCTCAGATTCTATGAAGCCAGTAAGGATCCAAGGAGCCTTTGTATCTGACGAAGAAGTCCTAAGTGTAGTAGAATATATAAAAGATAGTAGTGAGACAAATTATAATGAAGAAGCAATCGAAAAGGTAGAAGAAAATATCACAACAGACCTTGAAGATGAGGATGAACTAATAAATGAAGCGATAAAGGTCATAGTTGCAGACCAGACAGCCTCAGTATCCATGCTTCAGAGAAAACTTAAGATAGGCTATGCAAGAGCTGGAAGGATTATAGATCAGCTAGAGCAAAAGGGTATAGTAGGCGGATACGAGGGAAGCAAACCACGTAAGGTACTCGTTGATAGGACATATTTTGATGATTAATAGGAGAAAGAAATGAATATCGCAAATAAAGTTACAATGATAAGACTTATCATGATTCCAATTTTTGTAGGAGCTTTTTATCATTATGGTACGTCCCATAATATAGCGGCAATCTTATTTATGATTGCATCCCTAACTGATGCTGTAGATGGCCACCTTGCAAGAAGTAGGAATTTAATTACTAACTTCGGTAAGTTTGTAGATCCGCTTGTAGATAAGGTTCTTACGATGGCAGCCTTTATAGTTCTTGTGGAAGCGGGCACAATACCTGCTTGGGCAGTTATTATTATAATTGCAAGAGAATTGATAATAACAGGTTTTAGGACTCTTGCAGCTGATATGGGCATCACTATTGCAGCATCCATTTGGGGTAAGGCAAAGACAACCAGCCAGATGATCTCTCTCGTGCTTTTATTACTTAACAATCAGGCTCTTAATAAGTTTGGAATTTATGTATTCTACATTGCAGTTATCCTTACTTTGATTTCTGGAATTGATTATATAGTAAAGAATAAAAAAGTTTTAGACTTAGAAAATATATAAAATTGGAGAAGATATGGAAAATGAAAAAGGCAAGAAATTAATTATAGGACAGATAATTCTATTGATATTTCAAGCCCTAGCATCCCTTGCAGGCAACTTCATCCATCAGAGATTTATGACAGATGGGGCCAATATCACAATAAAGAAATTTAATTTTATATCGCCAATGACTTGGGGCTATGGAAACATATTTCCCATATTGTTTATTCTTTCGATTTTACTCTTGGCTATTATTTTGATAAATGCTTTAGTTAAAAATAACTACAGCGAAGATAAGCTTAGCTCAAATATAGTAAGCTTCGGAAGCTTATTGTTTTTGATGGCACCTCTATTAATTGGAGTCCAGCAAATTAATATTGGTCTGATGGTTATTGTGACGGTTCAATTTATAGTATTTGCAATCAATATGGTAAGAACAAGATCCTAGTCTTTAATTAAATTAAAATTAAGATATAATAATGATAAGACATTAAATGTATAAGGAGTGTATATGGACGTAAATAAGAAAAAAGCCCTAGACCAGGCTTTTAAGCAGATAGAAAAGAAATACGGCAAAGGTTCTATAATGAAGATGGGTGAGGCGCCAAAGGTCTCAATTGACGCAATCCCAACTGGAGCTATAAATCTTGATATAGCCCTAGGAATCGGTGGCCTACCTAGAGGTAGGGTAATAGAAATCTATGGGCCAGAATCATCTGGTAAAACTACTGTAGCTCTACATATGGTAGCAGAAGCTCAAAAGATGGGCGATACATGTGCCTTTGTCGATGCTGAGCATGCCCTTGATGCAGAATATGCTGGAAACCTCGGAGTAAATATAGATGAACTAATCTTATCTCAACCTGATACCGGTGAGGCAGGACTAGATATTGCAGAAAGCCTAGTAAGAAGTGGGGCAGTAGGTCTAATTGTAATAGACTCTGTAGCAGCCCTTGTACCAAAGGCTGAGATAGAAGGTGAGATGGGTGATAGCCATATGGGGCTTCAAGCAAGACTTATGAGTCAGGCCCTAAGAAGACTTACAGGTATTATATCTAAAACCAACTGTACTGTTATCTTCATTAACCAACTTAGGGAAAAAATCGGAGTTA
>CAMEGY010000005.1 GCA_945916625.1 uncultured Anaerococcus sp. | reverse complement strand
AAATGAGCTTATATATGGAGCCATAAAATCATCGGTTCCTATCCTAGAAATGAATTTAAAAGATACTAATTATAAGTATAATATTGGGGAAGCTTTGAAAGAAGCTGAGAAACTATATCATAATAATAGAAATATTATAGAAAGAAGGAAAGCGTGACAGGAATATATATAGGAATGGGCCTTTTAGCCCTAATAGTAATCTTACAATTTGCCATGATAAAAAGCCTTACTGATAGAACACGCAGGCAAAAGCAAAGATATGACCACCTACTTAGAGGAAATGATCCGGATCTTAATATCGAAGAATTATTAAACAACCTAAATGACCAAATCGAATCATCCCATAAGGAGCTTAGAAATATAAATAGGACAGCAGCAGATGCCAAAGATACAACCATGGGAGCTGTATCAAATATGGCAGTAGTTCACTTTGATGCCTTTGATGGTCAAAGTAGAGAACTATCATTTGCTCTTTGTATGCTAGATAATTTCCACAACGGGATAATCCTTACTAGTATTTATGGTAACGATGGTTCAAACGTCTATCTTAAGGAAGTAGTATCTGGAAAAGCTAGAGAAGAATTATCTGAGGCAGAAGATTCTGCACTTAATAAAGCAAAAAGATAAAAACTTGCAAAAAAACTAGATTTTTAGCTGTCTAACCATATAGTAAATATATAGAAAAATTTAGGAGGATTTAATGGCAACAAACGGGATTTTAGATCAAGCTATTAAAACTATTAAAGGAAAAAATCTTACTATAGTTTTACCAGAAGGTAAGGACGAAAGAATACTAGAAGCAGCTATAAGACACCAAGAAGAAGGGCTTATAAAGCCAATCATACTAGGTGACCAAGGAGAAATCCAAAAAACAGCTGACAAATTAGAAAAAAGTATTTCTGAAATTAAAATATTAAATCCAGAGACTTTTGAAAAATTTGAAGAAATGGTTGACGCTTTTGCTGAAATTCGTAAAGGCAAAATCGACAGAGAAGAAGCAGAATTTATACTTAGAAGAGATCTAAATTATTTTGGTGTAATGCTTGTTAAATTAGGATATGCAGACGGTCTTGTATCAGGTGCAATCCATACTACAGCAGACACAATTAGACCAGCTCTACAAATCATAAGAACGATTCCAGGAAGAAAAAGAGTATCTGGTGTAATGGTAATGTTAGGACCAGACGGCGAACAATTAGTATTTGCGGATACAGCAGTAAATATAACCCTAGAAGCTGACGAACTTGCAGAAGTGGCAGTAGAAACAGCTAATACAGCCAAAACATTTGGTCTAGATCCATATGTCGCAATGTTATCATTCTCAACACATGGCTCAGCCCACCACGACCTTGCAACTAAGGTAGCTAGGGCAACATACCTTGCAGAAGAGTACGACCCAGACCTAAAAATCGTAGGTGAAGTTCAATTTGACGCAGCACTAGATCCAGTGACAGCAGCAAACAAGCTTCCAGGCAACGAAGTAGCAGGTAAGTGTAATGTATTTATCTTCCCAGACCTACAAGCTGGCAACATCGGTTATAAAATAGCACAAAGACTTGGCGGTTACAAAGCCCTAGGACCAATTCTCCAAGGACTAAATGCACCAGTTAATGACCTTTCAAGAGGTTGTTCAGCTCAAGATGTATATGAAATAGCTATTATCACCGCTATGCAAGCAGCAGATAGATAAGAAAAAGAAGACTAATAGATATTAAAGGGCAATCAATTTTGATTGCTCTTTTTTATAAAAGAAAGAGGGTGGATTTTATATTTATAGATGAAATCAAAAACACTTCCAAGTCCGTAATTCCAATAGCAATCCTAGTTGTGATTCTAAACTTTTTTGTAGGAGTAGAATCAAGACTTTTAATCAATTTCTTTCTAGGATGCGCTGGTGTTATCTTGGGACTCGGCTTGTTTTTAACAGGTGTAGAGATATCCATATCTCAAATAGGAACAATAATGGGGGAATTCTTGGCAAGATTTTCTAGTATAATAAAGGTATTAATATTCGGGATTTTTATAGGTTTTACCATATCAATTGCAGAGCCAGACCTTTTAATCTTAGCCAACGAAGTTTCCGGAGCCATTGGGATGAAATCCCAATTAATTGTAATGATAATTTCCCTAGGGGTTGGGATAATGATATCCATAGGACTTTTTAGGATATTTAAGGATATAAGACTTTCGACCTTGATGTGCATAATCTACGGTATAGTTTTCATCCTAATGATTTTTACAGATGAAATAGGCCACGCCATTGCCTTTGACGCATCAGGAGCAACTACTGGAGCTATGACAACTCCATTTATAATTGCCCTGGGCCTAGGTGTTGCAAGCCTAAAGGGTGATAGAAGCGAAGATGATTCCTTCGGCCTTGTAGGTCTTGCCTCAGCAGGACCAATACTTGCCGGCCTTATCATGAATTTATTTTCAAAGGGAGGAGAGATAGCAATTGTTGAGGGAGCAAGCCACTCACCACTTATGTCAGGCTTTATAAATTCAACCTTTGCAATTGTGCCAATAGCCCTTGTATTTTATGTGATGAATTTTTTATACTTTAAGATCGAAAAAGATGAACTAAAGTCAATTACACTAGGAATGATTTATACCTATCTTGGTCTGCTTTTATTTTTGACAAGTGTAGAAGGTGGTTTTATGGACCTTGCAAGAGTCATGGGCGAGGGCCTTTCTTCTAGTAAGTTCTTACCACTTATAGGCTTTGTATTAGGACTTTTAGTTGTTCTTGCCGAACCAGCGGTAGCCGTCCTTGCCGAGCAGGTAGAAGACGTAACAGGGGGTTCTATACCTAGGAAGAATATCCTAACTGCCCTATCAATTGGAGTAGCTTTTGCGGTAATGCTTGCAATCTTTAGGATAAGGATTGATGGTTTTTCCCTATGGATGCTAATTGTGCCAGGATTTTTGATATCCCTAATCTTATCTAGAAGGGTAGATCAAATCTTTGTTGGTATTGCCTTTGACTCAGGTGGAGTTGCATCAGGGCCAATGACAGCCACCTTTATCCTTGCATTTTGCCAAGGAGTTGCTGGAAATATTGCCGATGGCTTTGGGGTTATATCCTTTGTAGCCATGATGCCAGTACTAACCATTATGATAATGGGTAATTTGTATAAGGGAGCCAAATAATGCAATTATTAAGAATAATTTTACCTAGGGGCAAGGGATCTAAGTTTATGAATATTTTAAAAGATCACGGCGCAACAGCTATAGGATGCTTCTATGGAGAAGGATCTGCACCAAGCGAGATTTTATGTAGCCTTGCCATAGATAAGACAAAAAAAGAAATAGTGACAGCTTTGATTGAAGAAGAGACTGCAAGAAAAGTAATAGAAAAAGTATCTGAAAAGCTAAAGGCTGTCAACACAGCTGTGGCCTTTTCGACATCATTAGAGGGAGAAAATAAAATGGATTATGTTTGTTTGTATGTAATTGTTGACAGACACCTAGGACAAAAAGCCATCCACATTGCCCAAGAACATGGGGCCCGCGGTGCGACAGTCATCCACGGTAGAGGATCTGGCGAAGAAGTCAAAAGTAGGGTGTTTTTATCAATGAATATAGAACCTGAAAAAGATTTGGTTATAATGCTAATCAAAAAAGACCTTGTAGAAAAAATCCAAAAAGAAATTTATGAACAAATGGATTTAGGAAGCGAAGGAAAGGGTATAATATATTCACTACCAGTTAATCATGTAGCTGGATTAGTAGAGCAAAATGATTAAGGAGAAGATATGAAAAAACTAGATACATTTGAGTTTAGAGAAAAAGTAGAAAGTGGCACAGGCCTTTGTCTTGTTGATTTTTCTGCAACTTGGTGTGGTCCATGCAAGATGCAAACACCAATTCTAGAAGAATTAGCAGATGAAAGTGACTATAAAATCTATAATGTAGATGTAGATGAGTCAAACGAAATTGCCAGCCAATATAATATAAATGCAGTCCCATCTTTATTGATATTTAAGGATGGAGTCCTCAAAGGCAACCTAATAGGTTTCCACACCAAGGATGCTATCATAGAAGAAATGGATAAATATCAGTAATGGCTTATGATATAGCAATAATCGGCGCAGGTCCTGCAGGACTTAGCGCCGCTTTAAATTCTAAGATTAGAAATAAGTCAGTAATTTTATTTGGTAAGGATAGTGAAAAAGTAGCAAAAACCAAGTCTATAAAAAATTACTTGGGCTTTTTAGACATAAGTGGGGAAGAATTAAATAATAACTTTAAAAAAACCTTAGAAGGCTATGACATAGAAAGATCTGAAAAGAGAGTTAGAACAGTTTATGCCATGGGAAGTTTCTTTGCAATCGAAGTTGAAAACCAAGATGAAATGATAGAAGCAAAAACTGTCATAATGACAACAGGCATTGACCTTAAAAAAGACCTAGAAAACGAAGAAAAGTTTTTCGCCAAGGGAGTAAACTATTGTGCAACCTGTGACGCAGCCCTCTATAGGGGAAAGAATGTTGTAGTAATAGGATACAATGAGGAGGCCGTAGAAGAAGCCAATTTCACAAGCGAGATTGTAGGCAAGGTTACTTTTGTCAATATGACAGGAAGAGATGTGAAGCTTAATGAAAATATTGACCTAATCCAAGGAGAAATCCCTCAAGGATTTGATGGAGGTTTAAAGGCAGAAAAACTGATATTTAAGTCAGGCAAAGAAATCGAAGCTGATGGATTTTTTATAATAAAAGATTCATCAAAGGCAGACAGGCTAGTTCCTTCTATAAAGATGGAAGACGGCCATATACTTGTAGATAAGAATATGGCTTCATCTATAAAGGGACTATTTGCTGCAGGTGATATAACAGGCAAGCCTTATCAGATAATGAAGGCTGTTGGTGAAGGTCAAATAGCTGCCCTTACTGCAGCAAGCTTTTTATCAAAAACAGTTGAATAAAATTTTGTATAATAGGTGTAAAATATATATTTTTACATTGACATAATATTTAAGATATGTAAAGTAATATTAAGATATATATTAGGAGGTTATTATGCCAAATAAGCATATAAATTTTTTTGAATTCAACAACACAATATTCTCTATGATTAGGGAAATTTCGCATAAAATAGACTTATTACTCCAAGAAACAGCCAACAAATTAGACCTAACCCCACTCCAGCTTAAGATAATCATTGCCCTTTATTCATCTGATGAGGACGTATCTATAGGCAACCTGGGAAAAACCATAGGTGTAACTGGTGGAAACATATCAAACATTTGCAAAAAACTTGAGAAAAAGGGTTTTGTAAATAGAATTAGAAGTGAAGAAGACGAGAGAGTTGTCAACGTTAGATTAACAGAAACAGGAATACAAGCAAGCAAGGAACTGGGAGAATACTTCTATAAGATTAGAGAAGAATTCCCAGATGACGGCGTAGATGTAAACCTAGAAACAATTGTAGAAGAGTTAAAGGAACTTGACATTTTACTTGATAAATATATATCAAGGAGAGCTATATGAATCAAAAACCAAGAAAAAATAAGCCCCTACTCTATTATTGGATAGGAGCTATAGTAGTATATTTTATATTTTCCTTTATTTTTAGTCCCATATCCCAAAAGGACGGGGCCAAGGAAGTATCCTACAGCCAATTTGTAGAAATGATCGAAAATGATCAGATAACAGAAGTCAACAAAGACAATCTAAAATACACCTTCAAAGCAAAAGTTGAAGGCGAAGAAAAAGTATTTGAAACAGGACTTTGGGAAGATACAGACCTAACTGAAAGATTGCTTGCCGCTCAAAAGCGAAATGATAAGCTAATTTTCGGCAAGGAAATAGAAACAAGGATGAACCCTTATCTTTCTTTATTCCTAACAAGTGTACTTCCATTTGTTTTCCTAATAGGAATCTTCTATTTCGCATCAAGGTCCCTATCTAAGACCATGGGCGGTAGAGGCGGATCTGACTTTATGAATTTTGGCAAGTCAAATGCCAAAGTCTACATGGAAAATGAAACAGGAAAGACTTTTAAAGACGTAGCCGGCCAAGAAGAAGCCAAGGAAAGCTTGACAGAGATTGTAGACTTCCTACACTATCCAAAAAAATATAAGGAAATTGGAGCAAGAGTTCCAAAAGGAATCCTACTTGTAGGGCCTCCAGGAACAGGTAAGACCCTACTTGCTAAAGCCGTAGCAGGCGAAGCCAAAGTACCATTTTTCACCATTTCAGGATCTGAATTTGTGGAAATGTTCGTAGGTATGGGTGCTTCTAAGGTAAGAGATCTTTTCAAACAAGCTAAAGAAAAGGCTCCATGTATTGTCTTTATAGACGAAATCGATGCTATAGGTAAAAAACGTGACGTATCAGGCTATTCTGGAAACGACGAACGTGAACAAACATTAAACCAATTACTAAATGAAATGGACGGTTTTGATGCGGCAGAAGGAGTAGTACTCCTTGCAGCAACAAATAGACCAGAAATCTTAGACCCAGCCCTAACCAGACCAGGTAGGTTTGACAGGCAAGTTCAGGTAGAACTACCAGACCTAAAGGGCCGTGAAGATATCCTAAAAGTCCATGCAAAGAGAATCAAAAAAGATTCTGACATAGACTATGAAGAAATAGCAAAGAGAACTGCAGGTACATCCGGAGCAGATCTTGCAAATATTGTAAACGAAGGGGCTTTAAGGGCAGTAAGAGAAGGCAGAAACAAGCTAAGCCAAGAAGACCTTGAAGAATCAATCGAAACAGTAATAGCAGGTATGCAAAAGAAAAACGCAGTAATCTCAGATGACCAGAAGAAAATCATAGCCTACCACGAAGTAGGCCATGCCCTAGTAGCAGCCATCCAAACCCACAAGACACCGGTTACAAAGATTACCATCGTACCAAGAACTGGCGGTGCCCTAGGATACACAATGACAGTCGACAAGGATGAGAAATACATCATGACCAAGCAAGAGCTAATCGACGAAATTGTGACCTTTGCAGGTGGTAGGGCGGCAGAAGAGTTAATCCTCAACACCAAAACTACAGGCGCATCAAACGATATAGAAAGAGCGACAGCTATTGCAAGAAATATGGTAACAATCTACGGTATGGACGACGAATTTGACTTCATGCAGCTAGAACAAATCCAAGGACGATACCTAGGTGGCCAAAGAGCCATGATAGTATCAGATGGTACAGGCAATAGGATAGACGAAAAGGTTGCTAAGATAATCGCAGACGCCCACTTTAGAGCTGTTGAAATTTTGAAGGACAACATCGACAAACTCCATGAAATCTCAGCCTTCCTACTAAAAGAAGAAACCATAACCGGAGAAGAGTTTATGGAAATTCTTGAAGGTAAGAAAAATAAGGAAGTAAGTGAAGAAAAAATCGACGAAAATACAGATGTGGACCTAAAGGATTTAGAAAATAAAGAAGCTAAACAAAAATCTCCAGATGATGGAGCTAAAATTTCAGAAGAATCCGAGAAGTCAGTTGAAAAAGAAAATGAAACTGAAAATGATTCTGAAAAAGAAGATGAAAATAAAAGATTTATAGACTTATCAGAAGACGATGAGTAAAAATACAGCCGGCCAAGTGCCGGCTTTTTCTTTTTCCCAGGAAAGTAAGCTAGAGATATAAAATTATGTCTAAACAAGGCAAAACATTAACCTAAGGTAAATTAGAGAAAAAAATATATTAGTAAATTAGACCAATAAATATAGGAAATTCCTATAAAATATCCCTAAATATAGGGAAATGGTATTTAAAGTATTGATAAAAAATAATTTAACTTTAACCTAGAGTAAAGGGTTATTATCATATATACAAGAAATCATTTACCTTAAAAACCAAAGTATATTTTATAAAGGAATATGCTGACCATTTTTCATTTGTAACAGGGATTATTTGCACAAGTTCCCAGCCTTCTTTGGCTTTTTCATTGATGATTTACTTGCACTTTTCAAAAGTGTCGGTCTTTCCTGCTTTAAGACTTCCTTCTGGAATGACATCGATAAATTCGTATTTAAACATAGATGCCTCCATATGTATTATTCTAATAATAACATACCTAGTTTTGGCCTAAGCTTGTATTTTTAAAAAATTTTTGAATTACTTAGTCCTAAATTTATTAGAACCTTCATCTTTCGCTAAGTTTACTTACTCGGTATGCCTATAAATATAATTCTATGGAAAAAATCGCAGATTTATTAGTATGAATCTTATAAAGTCGGAGATTGAATGACCGAAGAAATTATTAATTATTCATAAAATATCGACAAAAAACCAGGACGATTTTTAGTCCTGGAATAATTTATTTTTCTATTTTATTAACTAAAATCCTCATCAAATCATAGGCTTCTTTTAAGGATATTCCCTCATTTGCTGCTAAGATTTTTGCAGATTCGTATTCTGGATAGGTATAAATCTTATCCTTATATCTAACTTGTTTTGCAAGGTAGGTTTTATCTTTATAAGATATTTCTATTATTTTCCTATCTAGGATTGTCCTTTCGAGGTCAAATTTTCTTACTCCTATAGATGTGGTCTCTGTGAATATTATATCTTCGATTTTTTCTTCATCACAAGCCTTATAAATAACCGACAATTTATAGGCTGGGCGATTTTTTTTCATAAAAATTGGGCTATAGTAGCAATCTAGGGCTATTTCCATGATTTTTTCTAAAGCGAATCCTAGAAGTTCCCCGCTTTGGTCATCTATATTTGTTTCAAGAAGTTTTATTGTTTTTTTTTATCTCTTTCGATTTCCATTACTCTTAAGATATTGGTAGTTTTTTCAAAGTCCTTGTTGCCTGCACCTAGGCCGATTTTTTTGATTTTGAAACTTTCTGGCGCTTTTCTGTAGAAGTATTTTACAATAGCAGCTCCAGTTGGAGTGATGTGCTCGCCTTCTTCTCCTATAAAATTAAGGCTAATATCAGAATCTGCTAGGATATTTGCTACAGCTGGCACAGGGATTGGCATTGGGCCGTGGGCACACATTTGATAGCCGTGACCCTCGAAAAGGTCTGAGAAGTAGATATTTTCTACTCCCAAATCATCTAGTAGAATGCATGTACCTACAATATCTATAATAGAATCTATAGCACCAACTTCATGGAAGTGTACTTCAGATTTTGCAATCCCATGGGCCTTGGCCTCTGCATCGCCAATTATATCGAAAATACCTAGGGAATTTTTCTTTATATTATCATTTAGATCTGTAGAATTTATTATTTTTTCGATTGCTTCTAGGTTTCTGTGAACGTGGTTATGGGAATGGTCATGAGAATGATTGTGGTGGTGGTCGTGACCATCTTTGTGATTATGGTGGTGATGACCACATCCGTCTTCGTGATTGTGAGAGTGGTCATGGCTGTGAGAATGGTCGTGATGATGTTCATATTCATGTTTATGGTGATCATGGTCGTGGCCTTCTAGGATTACATCAAAATTATAGGCATCAATACCATTTTTCTTTGTCCTATCAAAGACTAGGTCAAAACCAGAAAGGCCTAGAGAATTGATTCCCTCAATAAGTTTATCCTTGCTTGCCCCAAGATCAAGTAGGGCCGCAATTGTCATATCTCCAGCTATACCTGAATACATTTCAAAATATAAATCCATTATTTAGTTCCTTTCGCTATTAGTTTATTAATCTGACAAGCTTGGTAGGCTGCACCGTAGCCATTGTCAATATTTACTACACTTACTCCTTCTGCGCAGGAGTTAATCATTGATAGGAGAGCGGTGATGCCACCAAGATTTGCCCCGTAGCCCACAGATGTAGGTACAGCTATGATTGGCTTATCCACAAGGCCTGCTAGAACTGTCGCAAGGGCAGCTTCCATGCCGGCAATAGCAATTATAATATTTGCCTTTCTTATTTCTTCTATCTTATCTAAAAGCCTATGAATTCCAGCAACTCCCACATCCCTGTAGGTTTTTACATTTGCTCCGAGAAATTTTGCAGTAATCTCAGCTTCAAGGCTAACTGGAAGGTCTGATGTGCCTGCAGATACTATTGCAATTTCACCGATTTTTTGAGATTCTTTTGAATAATCGAGGGAAATGATTTGGCCAAGTTCTGAATACTCTACGTCTTTTATGGCTTCTTTTACAACTTGAAATTGCCTTTTACTTGCCCTAGTTCCGATTACAGATTCACGTCTTTGGTAAAAGGCCTTGAAGATTTTAACTAGGCTGTCATCATCCTTTGATGCGCAATAAATAGCTTCAGGAAAACCACGCCTATCTTTTCTAGCAAAGTCGATTTTAGCAACTTCGCCTATATCTTCATAGCCCTTGTCATCTAGGATTTTAAGGGCAGCATCATCAGTTATTTCGCCACTTTTTATCTTTAGAATTAAGGTTTTTTTATCCATTATAAAACCCACTTCCTTTTATCTTCTTCACTCAGGCCTTCGTCCATGGATCCTGACCTAAAACCTTCTAGGTCAAGGGTCACATAAGAAAAGCCTAAATTTTTAAACTCATCTATAACATTAACCCTTTTTTCTATAAATTTATTAAAATCACTTACTTCAAGCTCGATTCTAGCTATATTTGAGTGGTCCCTTACTCTGAATTTCTCAAAGCCAAGACTTCTTACAAAGCTTTCTGCTTTTTCAAGCCTATCTAGTTTTTCTGGGGTGATTTTTGTACCATAAGGAAATCTTGTCAAAAGACATGGGGCAGAAGGTCTTTTTGCAACACTTATATTAAGATTACTTGCAAGCTCTCTTACATCTTCTTTTGAAAAACCTGCTTGATTTAGGGGACTTATTACTCCCAGATCTCTTAGAGCTACAAGACCTGGCCTATAGACCTTATGGTCGTCGGTATTTGTCCCGTCTACCACATATCCGTAGCCAAGCTCATCTTTTAGCTCTATGGCTTGTTTGAAAAGGTGGCTTTTGCAGTGGTAGCACCTGTCTTTTGAGTTATTTATGATATGGTCATCTACAAAGATGTCTACATCTTTTATATATAGTTTAACTCCCATATCATCAGCCAAATTTTTCGCATTTTTAAGATCTTCTTCAGTAGATGATGGAGCTTTAAAAAACATAGCAACTACATCGTTTTCACCTTGTCTTAATTCTGATGCGATTTTGAGCAATAATGCAGAATCTACACCGCCAGAAAAGGCTAGGACAAACTTATCTTTGAGTAGATTTTCTATGATTTTATATAAGTTTTTAGTTCTTTCTTTCATGGATAACACTCCTTTTTTGAAAAATAATAAAAAATAATTAAGCCGTATTAAATACAGCTTAATTTTTCCTATGTAAATAGCTCCAAGGAGGAGCTATACATAACAATATAATCGAGTGTTAACGATAATTGTAATGTATTCTCATTGTACTTATTGGATCTATAAAATGCAATCGGATTAACAAAGTCTTGATTTTTTTGGGTATAATAAAGAGTAAGACAAGGGAAAATTTAAGGAGAATTTATGAGAAATAATAAGAAAAAATGGATAGCTGTAGGTCTTGCCCTAATAATTTTGTTGGTTTCAAACCTAAGCAATGTAGGAAATGAGACAAAAGAAGAGATAGGCAAGACCTACATAAATAAGCTAAGTAAGGAAGCCCTTATGGATACAGAAGTCCTAAGGGGGACAAACAACAAGGAAAAAATAAGAGTGGTAAACTTAAACGGGGTTATCCAATCAGATTCTAATAGTGAATTTGTAATAGACCAGTTAAGATCTTGTGGAGAAGATCCTACTACAAAGGGTGTAATTCTTGCTGTAAACAGTCCTGGCGGGTCTGTATATGTGTCTGAACAAATCGCAAAGGAGATTAAAAATCTTAAGGAAAAAGGAATTAAAGTTTATTCAGTCATGGAAGAAATGGCAGCAAGCGGCGGCTACTATGTATCAGCGCCTACAGATAGGATTTACGCATCAAATGAAACCCTTACCGGTTCAATCGGTGTAATTATGCAAATGTACTCTCTTGAGGGACTTTTTGATAAATATGGAATCAAAGAGCAAAATATTACCTCAGGTAAGATGAAAGACGCAGGAAGCCCTGGTAGTGACCTAACAGATGAAGAGAGAAAATATTTTGAAGGCCTTATAAATTCTGCCTATAAGAGATTTGTAAAATTAGTAAGCGAAGGCAGAAATATGAGCGAAGATAAGGTTAGGAAAATAGCAGACGGCAGGGTATATGACGGGGAACAGGCCCTAGCAAATGGACTTGTAGATAAGATTGGCGATTTGGATATGGCTATAGATGATATGATAAGCGAAAATGGCCTAAATGATCCAGTTGTCCTAAGTGAATCTAATTTCCAAAAATCATTCATGTCATTTTTCCAAAAGGCAAATGACTTTAGATCTGGCTCATCAGACCTTGCTATCATAAAGGAATTTATGGAGAAAAATACTCTAAGTCCAATGTATTTGTACGGGGGAGCCTATGGAAAATAGAAATTATATAGAAAATATAGACCAAAGAGAAATTTATAAGGAAAAAGACTATAAGCATGCTTACGCATCCTTTGGCCTAAGAGCCTTAGCCTTTATCATAGATATGATAATAGTAGGAGCCATTAGCAATATAATAAAAAGTTTTAACCTAGTTAATCCAGAGGCCATGATCTATAATATTTCCTTTATAGATATGATTTCAGGTTTTGTGACCTTAGCTTATTTTACAATAGCAAGCCTTATTACAAAGGGGCAAAGCCTTGGCAAAATGATTACAGGACTTAGGGTAGTAAGCCTAAATTCCGATGACCTCACTGTAAGCCAGATTATAATTAGGGAAATATGTGGCAGGTTTATCCAAAATAAACTTTTCCTACTTTACGCTTTGCCAATATTTACACCAAAAAACCAAGGCCTGATCGATTTTTTTGTGGATACGGCTGTGGTAAAGGAAGAAGCTATTAGAGATCTTTATGGCAAAGAATTTTAGGTAAATTTACTTTTTAGAATATATATATTTAAAAGATGAAAAAAATAGCACAAAGATAAGCTTTAAAAGCCTTTGTGCTTTTTTTGTCTATATTTCACTCTAGGTACAATATACGGTATGATAAGGGTAGAAATTGATAAAATACCACTACATCTAGTAGTTAGTTTGGAGAAGAAATGAAGATAATTAAAAGAGATGGTTCAAAAGTTGACTTTGAATTAGAAAAAATAAAGAGGGCAATTTTTAAGGCATTTAAATCGGTAGACTCTACAATTAGCGATGAAAAATTAGAATATATTGCCCAAAAAATTGTAAAAACCATAGAAGAAAAGTTCCCGGTTGACCATACAATTACAGTCGAGGAAGTCCAAGACTTGGTTGAGCTTAACCTAATTGATGAAAACTACTACAGGGAAGTCAAATCCTATATCCTCTATAGGGCCAAGCACAACATGGACAGGAAGGTAATCACAGACTTTAGTAAGTATGTATCAGATAAGGATCTGATGGAAATCGTATCAAAGGTCCAAAGAGAATTTGACAGTCAAAGATACCCAATCGAATCTCTTTACTTCAAATTTGAATCTTTCATCAAGCCAGAGATGAGCGATAAGGAAATCTTAGATGCCCTAATCCGTGCAGCAAGCGAGCTTACAAGCAAGGAAGCTCCTGATTGGGAAATAATAGCGGCTAGGTTTTTATCTTATAAGATAAACTTAGAAATCAAGGAAGAAGAAGACCGCTACGAAATCTATGATTTCAAAACAAAAATTAAATTCCTAACAGATAATAAACTCTACGGCAAATATATGCTAGAAAATTATACATCCAAAGAAATAGACGAACTAGAAGCCTATCTAGACTATTCAAGAGACGATATCTTCACCTATTCCGGCCTAGATCTTTTGAGAAAGAGATACCTAATCACAACCTACGATGGTAGACTCTTAGAAAATGTCCAAGAGATGTTTATGGGAATTGCCATGCACCTTGCAATTCCAGAAAAAAATAAGGTGGAATTTGCAAAAAGACTATATGATATCTTATCAAGCTTAAAAGCAACTATGGCAACCCCAACCATGACCAACGCAAGAAAGCCATTTAACCAGCTTTCATCATGCTTTATAGATACAGTTCCTGATACACTTAAGGGAATTTATAGGTCAATAACAAACTTTGCGGAAGTATCTAAGCACGGTGGCGGCATGGGAATGTATTTCGGCAAGGTAAGGGCAAATGGATCTGATATCCGTGGCTTTGAGGGAGTTGCAGGTGGAGTTATCCGCTGGATAAGACTTGCAAACGACA
>CAMEGY010000004.1 GCA_945916625.1 uncultured Anaerococcus sp. | reverse complement strand
ATTCAACTGTAAGTAGAATGGTTTACTAATTTACAAAATTACGAAGAATTAAATTAAATAGACTGCTTAATCATAAGATAAGGATAAATATAATAAACAAAAAATAACTTATCTTGGATAAGAAAACCCCATCAATGATGGGGCCTAAAATGTCTTGTCTTGGACAAGTTTATCTAATTTTTAATCATTTGAAGCTTTTCTAATAAAGTTTCAATCTCATCTACAATCTCACCAATAAATTCTATGGCATCTTCTATTGGTTTTGTAGTTGTCATGTCTACTCCAGCTGCTTTTGCAAGATCAGTTGGGCTCATGGATCCGCCTAGCTTTAGGACTTCTAGCCAGTTTTTCCTGTCTTCTTCTGTACCGTGGACTATCTTTTCTGAGATGGCTGTGCCGATTGTAAGTCCTGCTTGGTAGGTGAATGAGTAAAGTCCCATGTAGTAGTGTGGTTGTCTCATCCAGGTGAGTTCCGCTCCTTCATTTAGGACTACTTCATCGCCCCAGAATTCTTCTAGTTTTTCTTTGAAGATTTGATTAAAATCTGCTGCTGAAAGGCTTTCTCCCTTTTCTACACGTCTATAGACTTCTCTTTGGAAGGCTGCTTCGAGGAAGTGGGTCACGAAGTTATGGTAGTAGGTTTTGCCTATCATGGTTGCTAGTACCCAAAGTTTTTCCCTGTCGTCTTTAGCTTTTTTTAGAAGATATCTTTCCATAGTTATTTCGTTGGCTGTGGATGGTGCTTCTACGAAATACATAGACATGTTACTTGCCAATATGTTTTGGTTAGCATTTGACAATATGCCTTGGCCTGCATGGCCTAGTTCGTGAGCAAGGGTCATAACTTGGCTCATGGAATTGTTGTAGGTTGTCATGATAAATGGATGTGACCCGTAAGGAGATGAGCAGAAGGCCCCTGTTCTCTTGCCAATATTTTGGCTGTAGTCTATCCATCTGTCGTCAAAGGCTTTTTTCATATAGCCAATATATTCTTCGCCTAGTGGAGAAAGGCCGTCCACTATATAATCTTTGGCTTCGTCTATTGACACTTGTGGCTCGTATTCTGGGTCTATGGCAAGTTTGAGGTCAGCATAGGTCATCTCTTCTAGGCCGTAGTGGTCTTTGATGAGCCTTGCATATTTTCTCATAATTGGGGCAAGTTTTTCCATAATTATGTCAATATGATTTTCATAAACCTCAAAATCTACATCTTGGCGGGCTAGTAGGTAATGGAATACTGATTCATAACCACGTAGGTCTGCCATGATTTTTTCGTTTTGGATAAGGGTATTGTAAACTGATCCGTCCGCGTATTGGTAGGCTGCTAGGACCTTGTGGTAATCGTCAAAGGCCTTGCGTCTTAATTCTGTGTCAGTCTCACCTTCTAGGTACTCTTCGAAAGTGTTGTGATTTAGGACTACTTCTTCGCCCTTGTGGTTGATGTTTTCAAATTTCATATCCCCATATCTCATGTCGTTGTAATTGGTATATGGAGCATCAAAAGTAGGTGCTAATGCCGCAAGGACCCCTTCTGTCTTTTCGTCTAGGAGATATTTTGCAGTGTCTTTTACTCTTTTTAGGTAGTACTTGTAGGCTGGATGAGCTTCGGCTACTTGGTCTAGGACTTTTTCGTCCACTTTGACAAGAGCAGAATCATAAAAGGAAAGTTTTGCAAAGATTTTGGATACTTCACTTCCAAATTTGGCATCTCTTTTTGCCATAGCATCATCTGTGGCATCTGTTTCCTTAGAAATTCCAGAAAAAGTACCAAGAAGGCCGCTAAGCTCTACAATTTCCCCATAGTCTTCGAGAGAATTATATACATCCTCACTAGTTTCAATTTTTTGGTATTTTCCCTTAAAATCATCAGCCATTTTGCCTAATTTTTCGATATCAGCATAAAAATCTTCATCAGATTTGTAAAGATCTTCAATAGCCCATGTCTCTTTTCGGTCAACTTCGTTTCTTTTTTTCATTTTAAAATCTCCTCGTTTTAAACTTTTAATTAATATCCTTAGTTATTATTATATCGCTTTGTAATTATAGTCAAAAGGATTTTCTCATCCAAGATGATATTTATCTTTTATATTATTCTTCTTACAGTTGGATTTTCGTTAAACTTTAGTTTTTAATTTTAATCTTGTGATATTCTATATTATTTACTATTGAATCTTCGTCAAAGGGGGAAACCCTAGGGAACGTTTCGTCGCTCTCGGCCGCTAGGGCAAGATGTTCCCACATCGGTTTTCCCCTTAAACCCCTGGCAAGCCCGTCGGCTCATGGAGACTTACACCCTCCGAGCGACCCCTCTCGGGGAAAAATGTGTTTGCCTACGGCAAACTATTGGTACGGAGGAGTCCTTGTATAAGGTGGTTAAAATCCTCACTTTTTTGAAATTTGGTCGGCTAAAATTTGATAACTCGCTAACGCTCAAACAATCAAATTTTTATACGCCAACTTAATTTCAAAAATACAAAGTCTTAAGTTATCGTCATACAGCAATGTTTGGCAAAGCCAAACGGCCTAGTAAACCTAATACATCGAGACCATTTTTCTCAAGGACAAGACCTAAATTCTAATCAAAAAACCCATTAAGAAAATCGCACTGTTTGAGCGTAGCGAGTTTGCGATTTTTAGGGCTTTGATGATTAGAATTAAAGTAAGAATATACGGTAAATATATACAAGGTTAACACCTTTACTAATAAAAGCTTGCTGAAAGCAAGCAACCCTATCCGCACTCCGCTAAGGAGACGCCCGGGGGTGTAGCGGAAAGGGGGACTGGGGGAACCCGGTGAGGGGGCATGCGGAAAGCCCCCTAGGGGTTCCTCCAGAAACGGAGATTCAATTATAAATGAAATTATTATATTTGAGATTAAGATAATTTAAAATAAAATCTATAAAATGTATTATCTTGGATAATTAGACTCACTTAGTGAAAAAATTATACACCCCTCCATATTTACGGAGCAGTTATGTTAATGACTAAGAAAATATATAAGATACATTTAATCTCGGATAAAAATCATAAAATGGTATAATAAAATATAAGATATTTCATTTTATGAAAAAAAGGAGTTTATTTTGAATAGACAAAGAAAAAAATATTTGAGTAAAAAAAGGAGTAATGTTTTGTTAGCTTTATTTGTTGTAAACGCAATTTCATTATTTTTAATGAGTAAATTTATTAGTAATATTAGCTTTGATAGGTCATCAGCCCTTCTTATTACAGCTGGGGTTTTGACTATACTTGAGAAATTTGTCGAGCCTATTTTAAGGTTTTTTGCCTTTCCTGTTACAGTTTTGACCCTGGGTTTATTTTCCCTTGTAATTTCTGCCTTTGTTTTGTACTTAGCCTTTAAATTTGTGGAAGGGGCTTATATTGATTCTCATCTATTTAGCCTAATTTTTGCAAGTATTATTTTATCAATTTTGTCAACTATTGTTATGAAAGTTATTTACTAGGAGGTAGAAATGGAAGATAGTAAAAGAAGAGAAGTTGAGAAGCGTGGTATTTTTAATGAGAATGGTGATATTGATCTAGCAAAGAGAAAAATAATTCAAGGTAATACTACTAACCTAAACGACTTTAACAACTTAAAATACACTTGGACGTCCGATTGGTATAGGCAAGCTATGAACAATTTCTGGATTCCAGAAGAGATTAACCTAAACCAAGATATCAAGGACTATAGGAAGCTTGACAGCCATGAAAAGCGTGCCTATGATATGATTATTTCGTTTTTAACCTATCTTGATTCAATCCAAACAGCCAACCTGCCAAATCTACAGACCTATGTAACTGCAAATGAGATTAACCTTTGTCTGTCAATTCAGACCTACCAAGAGTCAATTCACTCCCAATCTTATTCATATATCCTTGATACAATCTGTTCACCAGAAGAAAGAACAAGGATCTTATACCTATGGAAAGAAGATGATCATCTTCTAAGACGTAATGAATTTATTGGTGAACAGTACAACGAATTTTTGGAAAAAGACAATGAATTCCAATTTGTAAAGGCTCTTATTGCAAACTACATCCTTGAAGGAATCTATTTCTACTCAGGATTCTCATTCTTCTACAACCTTGGAAGAAATGGCAAGATGCCAGGTACTGTTCAAGAAATAAGATACATCAACAGGGACGAAAACACCCATTTATGGCTATTTAGATCTCTAATCAATGACCTAAAGAAAGAAAGGCCTGACCTATTTACACCAGAAGCAACCCACATCTACAGAGAAATGCTAAAAGAAGGTGTTCGCCAAGAAATCGAGTGGGGCAAGTATGCTATTGGAGATAATATCGCTGGCCTAACTACAACAATGATTGAAGATTATATTAAATACCTTGGCAACCTACGTGCCAAAGGACTTGGTTTTGAGCCACTTTTCGAAGGCTACAACGAAATACCAAGCTCAATGAAATGGGTAGAAGAGTATGCAGATCCAAATGCTGTTAAGACTGACTTTTTTGAAGCAAAGGTGACTGCTTATTCTAAATCATCTATTATAGAAGACGACCTATAAAACAAAGCCGGAAATTTATCCGGCTTTTTGATTGATTTATTTTTTTTGTGAAAATTTTTTATTTTTGGATTTTTTTGTAAAAAGAGACTTTTTTGTGAAAAGTTTTTACTATTATTTTTGTTTTCTAAAAGACATTTTGCTTTTTTGTTTCACGTGAAACAATTTTATTCTATAGAATTCCTTATAGAATCTGCCATTGATTTTACTAATGACTGGTTTGCTAAAGGCCCTACCACTATTATTGTGACGTAGGAGTTTTTCCTATTTATCACAAATTTCTTTCCTGTCAGAGTATTTTCCCTCATATAGACTCTAGCGTCACATTCAATGACATTATCCATATATGAAGCCTTTCCCATATTGATAATTTTCGTTGGATATATAATACTACCAGAATTTAATCCTAAGGCCTTATAGATAGAACCGTCGATTCTATCTTCTTTCATTATTATTTCGGCAATCACCTCATTATCTTCCTTTGCTACAAAGGATTTAAAGCTTTTAGAATCTTGGTTTAAGTAGAAATTTTCCGGTATCTTCATAGTTAGACCTGACATTTCTACTCTTCTTGTTGCATAGATTGATAAATTGTTTTTGTAGTCCTTAAAAGATTTGTTCACCTCTAGTATATCGTCACCTTGTGTGTAGGCAGTTATCAACATATCTGCCATTATGTTTGATCCTATTTTAGCCGAATCGGATTTGATTGTGAAGTATATGGTTGAATTTTCACTTCTTAGAAGATAGTGGGTGTAGGTGTAAGAATCACTATCAGTTATGAAATAGGCGCTTTCTAGGTTATCTAGTTTATTTTCTACAGGTCTTGAGATGAGATTTTTCCCCATGTTTTCCTTATTTATTATTTCCTGGCAAAGCTCTATTAGGTCCTTATCAGAATCATAGGGCCTAAAATTTATCAAGATATTATAGGACAGGTCTAGGGGGAAGTCTATAAAGTATTGGTCATCTTTTTTAAAAACGGCGCATTTATCTGGTATCCTAAAGTATATATCCCCAAACCTTAGCTCTTTATTGTAGTCGAGATTGTCTAGGTCGCTTTTTTTATAGGAAGGAGCGTTTTTATCTACCTTTGATGGATAATCTATGAGCCTTTCGCCTGTAAGTAGGCTTTCGTCATAGGAAAAATTGTCTAATTTCGATAAGGGATAATTTTCTTTTATATTTTTATTTTCTTTGGCACATCCTGTCAGTATAAGGGTTAGGATTAAGGTTTTTATGTATTTTTTCATGGATTTTCCTTTAAATAATCAAATTATAAGACTTATTTTGTCTAAATTATACCATAAAAGGGTAAAAATATGATATAATTTAGTTAAATGGGGGTGAATTATGACTGATGACATTTTAAGCCAAGTAAAAGAGGCTGAACAAAAAGCCGATAAGATGCTTGTCTCGGCTAAAGAAGAAGCCCATAAACTTGTTGAAGAAGCCAAAATTAGAGCTGACAATTCCTATAGGGAAAAGCTTGATAGTGCAAAAAAAGAGGCGAAAAACATAGTTGATGAGGCTAAGGCTAAGGCCCTAGAAGAAAGTAAACCAGTAATAGAGAGAGCAAAGAATAAGTCAGATGAGATCAAAAACCAGGAATTGGCAGGTCTTGATAAGACTGTTGACTTGCTTGTAGAAAGGATAATAAATAATGGCAATAGTTAAGATGAATAAATTTAATCTTCTAAGCTTTGAGGAAAAGCGTAGTAGCCTATTAAATATTCTTCAAGATTTTAACTATGTGCATTTTAATGACCTAGAAATTAGTGAAGACGAATCTTATCTAAAAGAAGTTAAGAACGAAACTAAGCTTAATGCTATTGACGAGAGCCTTGATAAGCTTAATTACAGTATAGAAACTGTTAATAAATTTGCTGAAGAGGAAAAGTTTGACTTAAAAAGACTAGACCTTGATAAGGTCTATAAGACAGCTAGTAATTTCGATTTTAACCTAATTTATGATGAGCTTCTCAAGTTAGTTAAAGAAAGGGAAGGTCTGGTTGATAAAAAACAGACCGTAAGCCAAAAAATTGAAGATTTGAAACCTTGGAAGGACATTGATACGAGCCTAAATAGTCTTTATGATTCAAAAAGGCTTTATATAGAAACAGGGTCCATTTCAAGTCAATTCTATGATACGCTCAAAAAGACTCTGGTGGAAAAGCACCTAGATGAGTCCTTAATCTACCGCTATAGTGAGGCTGATAAGTTAAGCTACATAGTGGCGATGGCTTCCCTGGAAGATGAAGAAGAATTTAAGGAAATCCTTAGGGAGTTTGGTTTTGTTAGGATAAAGGTTAAATCAGACGGATCAGTCCAAGAAAGTTTGAAAAAACTTGAGTCCGATAGAAAAACTATAGATACTGATATAGAAAGACTTGAGGCAAATATTGCTGATTTTTCAAAGTATTTGGAAGATTTCTACCTTTATGAATCCTACCTTAAAAATGAAAGAAAAAAGGAAGCAAGTGCTGAATTTTTCTTAAAAACCAAGTCTATGGATGTTATAGAAGGCTATCTTCCAGCAGATATGACTGAGAGATTTAAAAAAGATCTAGAAGAGGTCTTGATGGATAATTATATCCTAGATATTAAAGAAGCTTCTAAGGACGACCCACTTGTTCCAATAATCTTAGAAAACAATAAAATAGTAGAACCCTATGAGTCAGTTGTCGAAACCTACGCTTTGCCTAGATATAATGAGTTTGACCCATCACTTTTGGTGGCGATCTTCTATACTATATTTACAGGATTTATGATAGGCGATTTGGGCTATGGACTCTTAGGAGTTATTGCAACTCTTACAGCCCTTAAGATAAAAGACTTTCCAAAATCAACTGAAAAAATGATCAAGCTCTTCTTGGGTATATCCCTATCTGCTTGTGTGTTTGGTTTTATTTTCGGATCGGTTTTTGGTGGCATCATAGATGTACCATTTGGCTGGATAGATACGCAAAACGATATCAATACACTTATAATTATAAGTCTGATCATAGGTGGGGCAGCTTTATTTATAGCCCTTGGTATGAAGGCTTATATGTATATAAGAGATGGAAGACCAATGGATGCTGTATATGATGTTTTATTCTGGTACATGGCAGTTGGTGGACCTATCTACTACATCTTGAGCAATAACAAGATTGGCCTTTACCTAATGGGTATAGGTATGGTAGGCATAGTGCTTTTTGCAGGCAGAGATGCTAAATCAATAGGAGGCAGGTTTGGTTCAGGTCTTTATGACCTATATGGAATCACTTCTTGGGTAGGAGACTTCGTATCCTTCCTTAGACTTATGGCCCTAGTCCTATCAGGAGGCTTTGTAGCCTATGCAGTCAACGTAATTGTTAAGATGCTCTTTGATGGAGGTATAGGAGGTATAATAGGCGGTATAATCGTCTTTGTAGTATTCCAACTATTTAATATGTTCCTATCCTACTTATCAGCCTACGTCCACAGCCTAAGACTAATCTATGTAGAAATGTTTAACAAATTCTACGAAGGTGGCGGGGTTAAGTTTAGAGAAATGTTAGAAGATACTAAAGAAATAATAATTAATAGAGGAGAAAGAAAATGACAGAATTTTTAGTTCAAAACGGTGGAATTGTATTTGGTGTTTTAGCTATGGCATTAGCTACACTATTATCAGGTATGGGAAGTGCAAAGGGAACAGGTATGGCAGGTGAGGCTGCTGCAGCTCTTACAGTAGAACAGCCAGAAAAATTTGGTAAGGTTCTAGTTCTACAGCTACTACCAGGTACACAAGGTCTTTACGGATTTGCTATTGCATTCTTTATCATGGGTAAACTAAGCCCTGAGATGACATTGGCTGATGGTCTATACTTCCTAATGGCAGCACTACCAGTAGCTATAGTTGGATATTTTTCAGCTGTTAAACAAGCCAAGGTAGCTATAGCAGGTATCAATATCCTAGCTAAAAACGAACCAGAATTCGTTAAGGGTATGATTTACTCAGTAATGGTTGAGCTTTACGCAATCCTAGGATTTGTTATCTCCCTACTACTAGTTCTAAGAGCATAATATTAGGATAAGATTATGAATAATCTTGATTTAATATTAGAATCTATAAAAAATAAGGCTGAAGAAGAAAAAAAACAGATATTAGATAAGGCAAAAACCGAGGCAGACAAAATCCTAGCAGAAGCAAAAGAAAATGCAGAAGCTGAAGCAAAAGTAATCCTAGATGGCGCCAAAAAAGAAAGCGAACTTACACTTGCCAACGAAGAATTATCTTCATCACGTAAGGCTCGTGATATACAAATTGGGGCTAAAAATGAGCTTATAAATCAGGTAATTGATAAACTTATTCTAAAGCTTAAAAACCTAGATAAGGATTCTTATAAGAAGTTTGTCCTAAATAGACTAAAGGGATTTGAAGCTAAGGATGCTGTTATAATCCTAAAAGAAGGAATGAAAGATGCCTTTAATCAAGAAGACCTGAAAGGCCTTACTATCTCAGAAGAGGCCACAGATGATGGCTTTATGATAAAAGATGAGAGTGTTACCTATGATAATTCCTTTACATCTATAATTGATTACCAAAAGGACGAAATCAAAAAACTGATATCTGACGCACTTTTTACTAAGGAAGAAATATGAATAGAGAAAACTTCATAGCAGCTTCTACATCCACAAGGATATATGAAGACGATCTGCTTAGGGCCCGAGACCTTGAAAGACTAAATGACTATGGAAGTTTAAGAGAAGTGATAAATGGGCTAAATGACTCATCCTATGCTAGTTTTATAGCTGAACTTGATAGGGATGAGGACTATGAAGAAATCCTTAATAAGGAACTTGTGAGAGTATACGAAAAAATTTCAGAGGTAACTCCTGATAAAAATATCAGCCAATACCTACTCGAAAAATATAACTTTCACAATCTAAAACTTGTAGTAAAAGAAATTATCCAAGAAGAAGATTATTCTAAAATTTATTCTCCAATGGCAAACATAGATACAGCCTATATAAAAAGAGAGCTAATAAAGCTAGGAGATGATGAATTAATCCTTGACGAAATAGGCGAAAAAGATGAGAGAAATATATATCTTGCTTACGCAAAAGAGGCCATAGATAGCTATAAGGAAAGTGAAAATCCTGCAATGATAGATATATCACTTGATAAATCTTATTATGAAAGGCTTTTAGACCTTGCCAAAAAAACAGGCTTAGATTCTTTAATAACTTATACTAAAGAAAGCATAGACCTGGTTAATATCAAAACAATTCTAAGGATTAGGGGACAAAAACTTGACCTTGAATACCTAAGAAAGTGTCTGATAGAAGGTGGCAACCTTGATAAGGACGACCTCTTAGAAATGGCAAGCATGGATATAAGTGGGATTTTAGTTAGGACATCAAGCCTTGCTATAAATTCCTATCTTGCGAAGTGCTTAGACAGGGATAAAACTGATACAGAAAATCTTCTTGACCTAGAAAAGGCCATTGACGATCACTTTATGGACTTTGCCAAAGAAGCTAAGTCTATGACCTATGGTCCGGAAGTTTTGCTAGGATTTTTGATTGCAAAAGAGCAAGAAATTAAAAACCTAAGGATAATCTTTATTTCTAAGTTAAACTCACTTCCAAAAGACTTTACTAGGGAAAGGTTAAGAGAAACTTATGTATAAGATTGGAGTAATAGGCGATAAGGACTCAATTTTAGCCTTTAAGGCGATAGGAATTGATGTTTTTACAGCCGTTGACAAAAAAGACACAGATGACTTGATTGAAAAGTTAGCAGCTGAACAATACGGTGTGATTTTCATTACCGAAGCACTTGCTAAGCTTTGTCAAGAAACTATAGATAAATACAGAGAGAGTATGACTCCAGCTATAATCCTAATCCCATCTAACAAGGGATCATTAGGCATTGGCCTAGCGGATATCAACCGCTCGGTCGAAAAGGCAGTCGGAGCAAATATTCTAAATTAAAGGAGCTTAATTTGAATATAGGTAAAATTACTAAAGTATCCGGACCACTAATAGAGGCAGAGGGCCTATCTGATGCCAATATCTATGACGTGGTTGAGGTATCAAAAGATAAGCTCATCGGCGAAATAATTGAGATGAGGGGAGATGTCGCAAGTATTCAAGTTTATGAAGAGACTACTGGTATAGGGCCTGGAGATGAGGTTCGTTCAACAGGTAGACCGCTATCAGTTGAGCTTGGACCTGGTATGATCGAAAGAATGTACGACGGTATCCAAAGGCCACTTGAAAAGCTTGAAGACCTTGCAGGAAATTTCCTAGAAAGAGGAGTAACAGCACCAGCCCTAGATAGGGATAGAGTTTGGGACTTTGTTCCACAAGCCAATGTAGGTGATGAAGTCCTTCCTGGTGATATACTTGGAACTGTAGAAGAAACCACAGTTATCACCCACAAAATCATGGTACCATACGGAGTTAGCGGAAAACTAAAAGATATAAAATCTGGTGAATATAAGGTAGCCGAAACTATCGCTGTTATAGAAACAAAAGATGGCGATAAAGAAATTAATATGATCCAATACTGGCCAGTTAGACAGGGAAGGCCAATCAAAGAAAAAATCGACCCTAACGAACCACTTATCACAGGACAAAGGGTAATAGACACCTTCTTCCCAGTTGCAAAGGGTGGTACTGCAGCTATCCCAGGTCCATTTGGTTCTGGTAAAACAGTTGTCCAACACCAGATTGCAAAATACGCAGATGCTGACATCGTAATCTATGTTGGTTGTGGTGAACGTGGAAACGAAATGACTGACGTACTTAACGAATTTCCTGAGCTTGTTGACCCAAAAACTGGCGAATCAATCATGAAACGTACAGTCCTAATTGCAAATACATCAAACATGCCAGTAGCAGCCAGGGAAGCATCTATATACACAGGTATTACCCTTGCTGAATACTACAGAGACATGGGCTACAACGTAGCTATGATGGCAGACTCTACATCAAGATGGGCGGAAGCACTTCGTGAGATGAGTGGTCGTCTAGAAGAGATGCCAGGAGACGAAGGTTATCCAGCATACCTTGCCAGCCGTATAGCAGACTTCTACGAAAGAGCTGGAAAGGTTAGAGTTTTAGGTAATAGAGAAGATATAGGAACCCTATCAGTAATAGGAGCCGTATCTCCTCCAGGTGGGGACTTATCAGAACCAGTTACCCAAGCGACCCTTCGTATCGTAAAGGTCTTCTGGGGACTTGATTATGACTTATCTTATCAAAGACATTTCCCAGCTATAAACTGGATAGATTCTTATTCTTTATACCAAGATAAGATGGATAAGTTTATAGATTCTGATGTAGACGAAGATTTCTCAACACACAGAAAACGTGCCATGAGCCTACTTCAACAAGAATCTGGCCTCTTAGAGGTAGTAAGACTTGTAGGACGTGACGCACTTTCAGATGACGATAAGCTTAAATTAAATGTGACCAAATCTATCAGGGAAGACTATCTACAACAAAACGCCTTCCACGATACAGATACCTACTGCTCACTAGATAAGCAATATAAGATGCTAAAGCTAATCTTATATTTCTATGATAAATCATTAGAAGCCCTATCTAAAGGAGTAGAGATTAAGGATATAGAAAATCTTGAAGTCAACGAAGCTATATCAAGACTAAAATTAATTAGCGAAGACAATAAAGAAAGATTTACAGAAATTAGAGAAGAAATCGACCAAGCTATAGATAAGCTAGTAAAGGAGGCATAGACGGATGTTAAAAGAATATAAAACAGTAACAGAAGTAGTTGGCCCTCTTATGCTTGTCGAAGGCGTAGAGGGAGTAAACTTCGAAGAACTTGTAGATATCAAGCTTCAAACAGGCGAACACAGAAGAGGTAGGGTAATAGAAGTAGACAAGAACCGTGCCATGGTTCAGCTTTTTGAAGGATCAACCGGTATCAACCTAGAAAGCACATCAGTAAGATTTTTAGGTAGACCACTTGAACTTGCAGTAAGTGAAGACATGATAGGACGTGCCTTCAATGGACTTGGAGAAGCAATCGACGATGGTCCAGACATAATTCCAGAAGATAAGAGGGACGTAAATGGTACAGCAATTAACCCTGTATCAAGAGACTATCCATCAGAATTTATCCAAACAGGAATTTCTACAATTGACGGACTAAATACACTTGTTCGTGGCCAAAAGCTTCCAATATTTTCTGGAAACGGTCTGCCACACAACCAAGTAGCAGCCCAAATTGCAAGACAAGCCAGAGTTTTGGGAGATGATGAAGGATTTGCGGTAGTCTTTGCAGCTATCGGTATTACCTTCGAAGAAGCCCAATTCTTCATGGATGACTTTAAGAAAACAGGTGCTATCGACCGTTCAGTTTTATTTATGAACCTAGCTGACGACCCAGCAATAGAACGTCTTTCAACACCAAAAATGGCCCTTACTTGTGCAGAATATCTAGCCTTTGAAAAGGACATGCAAGTGCTTGTTATCATGACAGACATGACAAATTACGCAGAAGCCCTTCGTGAAGTATCTGCAGCCCGTAAGGAAGTACCAGGCAGACGTGGATATCCAGGATATCTATATACAGACCTTTCTACTATATACGAAAGGGCTGGAAAACTTCGTGGCAAGCCAGGAACAATCACACAAATTCCTATATTGTCAATGCCAGAAGATGATATCACCCACCCAATTCCAGACCTAACAGGCTATATAACAGAAGGCCAGATCATCCTAGACCGTGGACTTTATAACCAAGGTGCCCAACCACCTGTATCAATCCTTCCATCCCTATCAAGGCTTAAGGATAAGGGTATAGGTAAGGGCAAAACCAGAGAAGACCACGCAGATACAATGAACCAAATCTACGCAGCCTACGCTTCAGGTGTGGATGCAAGAGAGCTTCAAAAAATCCTAGGTGACTCTGCTCTATCAGATGCAGACCTAGCCTTTGCAGAATTTGCAAAACAATTTGAAGAAAAATATATCAACCAAGGTTATTACACAAACAGGACAATCGAAGATACTCTTAACTTAGGTTGGGAACTCTTAAAGATAATTCCAAAATCAGAGCTTAAGAGAATCGATGATGCCCTAATAGAAAAATATATGGACTAGCCTATGGCAAGATTAAAAGTAACCCCAACTAGGATGAACCTAAACACCCTAAAGGGAAGACTTGCCACAGCCAAAAGGGGCTACAAGCTCTTAAAAGATAAGCAAGATGAGCTGATGAGACAATTCCTTGAACTAATCAGGGAAAACAAAAAACTCAGGGAAGAAGTAGAAAAAGAACTATCAGATTCTTTTGCCTCCTTCCTAATGGCATCAGCCTTCATGAGCCCAGATACCCTCGAAGAAGCGGTAAGTTTTCCAACTCAGGAAGTTGGCGTTGATATAACTACCAAAAACGTCATGAGTGTTAGGATTCCTAAGATGGAATTTAAGGTAAATGTAAACGAAAAAGCTTCTATGTTTCCATATGGCTACGCCACAACAAGCGTGGGCCTAGACGAAGCAATTTTGAAATTAAACCACGTCACAGATAGGCTCCTAGAGCTAGCTGAGCTTGAAAAAACAACCCAGCTAATGGCAGATGAGATCGAATCGACAAGAAGAAGGGTAAACGCCCTAGAATACAGGACAATCCCAGATCTTGAAGAAACAATAAAATACATCAGAGCCAAACTAGAAGAAAACGAAAGAGCAACAATCTCTCGTTTGATGAAAGTAAAGGATATAATTTCAGAAGAAAGATAAACAAAGACCACCGGACATACGGTGGTTTTTTTCTTACAAAGTCTGAAATTCTCTTTTTTTCTTTTATCGCTATACTAATAATATAGATATATCTAAAAGAAAATTAAGGAGAAAATATGAAAAGTATTAGAAAAATAGGAAGAGTTTTATTAACAGGAGGCCTTGCCCTAGGCATGGTAGCATGCGAGAAGGATTGTTCCTATTATCCAAGCGTATTCAATTTTTACAGTTTTGTAGGACATGATAATTGAGACGATTAGGACGAATAGAGCAAGGCAGCCTAAAATCAAATCTTTATCTTAATCCATTATTATCTCTCCTATTATTTTCTTACCCATCTTTTATATCATTAACATAT
>CAMEGY010000003.1 GCA_945916625.1 uncultured Anaerococcus sp. | reverse complement strand
ACGTCATACATCCTTTTCTTCGGTAGATATATTTCCAGAATTAGATGAGGATACAAGTATAGAAATCGATCCATCTGACTTAAGGATTGATACCTACAGGGCAAGTGGGGCTGGCGGCCAGCACGTAAACAAAACTGACTCAGCCGTTAGAATTACCCACATACCAACAGGCGTAGTTGCCCAAAGTCAGGCTGAAAGAAGCCAGATGCAAAATAGGGAAACAGCGATGAACCTCCTTATTTCTAAGCTAATTCAAATCAAAGAAGAAGAGAAAAAAGAAAAAATAGAAGATATCCAAGGTAGCTATTCACAAATTGCCTGGGGTAGTCAGATAAGATCTTACGTTTTCCAACCATATACCATGGTCAAAGATCATAGGACAAACTATGAGATGGGAAATGTAGAAGCTGTTATGGATGGTGATATCCAGGGCTTTATAGATGCATATCTAGCTAATAACGAAAATTAATAGGGAAGCAAAAGCTTCCCATTTTTTACATTGATAAAGGAGAATTTATGGGAAATATAATTTTGACAGGGGATAGACCTACAGGCAGGCTCCACCTTGGACACTATGTAGGAAGCCTTAAAAATAGGGTAAAGATGCAAAACGAGGGCGATTATGACAAGATGTATGTAATGATTGCTGACAGTCAGGCCCTTACAGATAATTTTGATAATCCAGCAAAGATTCGTGAAAACCTTATCGAAGTTGCACTAGATTATTTAAGCTGTGGAATAGACCCAGATAAGGTAAGTATTTTTATCCAGTCTCAAATTGCAGAGTTAACAGAACTTACCTTCTATTACCTAAACCTAGTTACACTTTCAAGATTAGAGAGAAACCCAACTGTCAAATCAGAAATAAAACTAAGAAATTTTGAAACCTCACTTCCTGCTGGATTTTTAATCTACCCAGTAAGCCAGGCTGCTGACATTTTGTTATTTGATGCAAATATAGTGCCAGTAGGCGAAGACCAGGAACCAATGCTTGAGCAGGCAAGAGAAATTGCAAGATCCTTTAATAATATATACGGAGAGGTCTTTATAGAACCAAAAGCAGTCCTACCAGAATCTAAAATGGCCCGCCGCATGCCAGGAATAGACGGGTCAGCGAAGATGAGTAAATCACTAGGAAATGCAATCTATCTTGCAGATGATAAGAAAACTGTCAAGAAAAAAGTTATGGCTATGTACACAGACCCAGACCATATCAATATAGACGATCCAGGCAAGGTCGAGGGAAATATTGTTTTTACCTACCTAGATGTATTTTCAAATGACAGCCACTTTGAAAAATACCTGCCAGAATACAAAAACTTAGACGAACTAAAAGCTCACTACCAAAGAGGTGGTCTTGGAGATGTCAAATGCAAAAAGTTTTTAATCAAGGTCCTAGAAGATGAACTTGAGCCAATAAGAAAAAGACGTGCCGAATACGAAAAAGATATAAAAACTGTTTTTGAAATTCTAAGACGTGGTACAGAAGATGCCAGAAATGTAGGGCGTGCCAAACTAGACCAGGTTAAAAAAGCCATGGGAATTGATTATTTCAATGATCCTGACCTAGTAAACAAGATGCAAGATAAATACAGGGGCTAAGTATGAAACTTCCAAAGACAAAGTCCAAAATAATATTTGTCCTATCCGCGGCAGGATCTGCTGTGGGTATGGCAAATGTTTGGGGGTTTCCATATAAATTCCACCATGGAGGCATATTCTTTCTGATTTTTTACCTATTTTTCATATCACTTTTTTCCTATGTTGGACTTTCAAGTGAATTTGCTATTGGGAGAATGGGAAAAGGTTCGGTTGTCAATTCATACAAAAAAGCTATTAGGACAGGCTGGAGAAAGTCTAAAATAGCAAAATTCTATGGATATTTACCCCTAATTATTTCTTTAATAATTGCTGTAGGTTATACAATCATAGTATCTTACGTGGCCAAGGCTCTTATAGATACAGTAAATGGGACCCTACTTATGACGCCTCCAACAGTTTGGTTTGAAGACTTTTCTTCAAGGTCGTTTGCAGTTACGGAAGTCCATTTTTTAATTATAGCCATGGTAGTTTTAATAAGTCTAGGTGGCTTTAAGTCAGTTCAGATGCTTAACTCAATTCTTATGCCAACTATGATTGTAATATACATAATCGTTTTATTTAGGATGTTAATGCTTCCAAACATTGGAGAAGGATATAGGCTACTTTTTAGGTTTGATTGGAAAGATATGAATATTGGAACGGTCATATCAGCTATGGGAGATGCTCTTTTTGCCCTATCGATTACAGGTTTTGGGATGATTTTTGTAGGTAGGATGCTTACAGATGACCACGATATTGTTACAAACTCTAAACTTACAGGACTTTTTGATACAATAGTGGCACTACTTTCTGCCTTCATAATCGTTCCATCTATCATTGTATTTTCTATGCACCATGCAGAAGGTCCAGCCCTTATATTTCAAATCCTACCAAGTATTTTCAACTCCATGAGGATTGGAAGAGGATTTGCAGTTTTATTTTATGCTGCAATAATTTTAGCAGGTCTTACATCACTTCAAAATATTTTTGAATCGATTGCCCATACCTTAAACGAGGAATTTAAGATAGATTTCAAAAAAGCCCTGATTCTAGTAGGCGGACTTGTTTTAATTTTAGGTATAGACCTACATCCGCTTGCAAAGTGGTCTTACTTGATGGACATAACCATCTACTACCTTATACCTCTGGGAGCCATGCTTGGAGCTGTAGTTTGGTTTTATATTATGGATCCTAAGGTTCTTTTGGAAGAAATAAATAAGGGATCAAAAAAGAAAAAAACTTATAGTTTTATAAGACTTGGCAGGTTTGTCTACACACCTCTTGTAATAATAGTTTGCTTAGCATCTATATTATTCCATTAAAATCTTTAAAAGTTATAATTTTTTAATATTTAATCAGGGATGGAACTTTCTATCCCTGTATTTTCTGTATTATCCGGATATTTAAAAGGAAATACTAATGAAAGAAAAAGAAAATTCACATTGGCTATAATAACAATTACATTTATACTATGATTAGTTTATGGACTTATGAATTAGATGCAGGTCTTTGTTATTCGTAACTTCATAAATAGTAATTAATTTTCAAATAAACTTAGCTATTTAACAAATATAAAAACATTCAAAACAATGGACTAATAGAGCTCTAAAACATTAGGAGGAAATTATGAAATTTAAATTTAATGAAATACTTGAAAGACATGGTAAAGATGCTATTGCAGTTGATGGGCTGGGAGCTTTTCCTGGTATGAGCCCTGATAAAGCAAAGGATGGTTTTGATTCTATACCTATGTGGGTGGCTGATATGAATTTTGCTACTGCCCCATCTATCCAAGACGCTATTATAAAAAGAGTAATGCACCCTGCTTTTGGATATTTTGCTCCGACTGATGAATATTTTAATGCCATAATAAATTGGCACAAATATAGAAAAAATGTAAATGATATTAAGCCTTGCCATATTGGTTACGAAAATGGTGTCCTTGGTGGAGTGATTTCTGCTCTTAATGTATTTTGTTCAAGAGGGGATAAGGTATTGGTTCATTCCCCAACCTATATTGGTTTTACTATGTCACTTGTAAATAACGGTTATAATATTATTCACTCCGAATTAGTCAAAGATGAAAACGGAAAGTGGGTTATGGATTATGAAGATATGGAAAGAAAAATTGTTGATGAGAAAATTTCTGCAACAATTATGTGTAATCCTCACAATCCAACCGGCAGAGTTTGGAGTAAAGATGAGCTAAAAAAAGCTGTAGATATTTTTGAAAAACACGATGTAAAAATAGTTTCTGATGAAATTTGGTCAGATATTTTGCTAAATGGAAACGTACAAACTCCTACCCAACAAGTAAGTGCCTATGCGCACGAAAACACAGTAGCCTTGTATGCTCCTAGCAAAACCTTCAACCTTGCAGGCCTTGTTGGTAGCTATCATATAATCTATAACGAATATTTAAGAAATAGAGTTTTAAAAGAATCATCTCTTTCACACTACAATGGAATGAATGTTTTATCGATGCACGCTTTGATAGGTGCTTACAGTAAAACTGGAAATGAGTGGTTAGATGAATTAAATGATGTTATTTCTAAAAATGTAAATTACGCCTATGATTTTATAAATGATAATTTTAAAGGTGTAAGTTTATCAAAACCAGAGGGAACCTATATGCTCTTTCTAGATTTCGAAGAATATTGTAAAGAAAAAAATGTAGACATTGAAGAAATACTAAAAAAAGGCTGGGATGTTGGAGTAGCCTATCAAGATGGAAGACCTTTTAATGGAAAGTACTCTATAAGAATGAATTTAGCCCTTCCTTTAGAAAAAGTGAAAGAAGCCTTAGATAGGCTAAAAAGATATGTAATATTATAAAAAATTAATGATTATGCTTTAAAATTTCACCCAAACGGTTTTCTTGGAAAATTTTTAATGATTTTTCAAGAAAACCGTTTTATATTTTCTTGAAATTAGTAATAAATGTGTTATAATTAGATTATGCTTTAAAGTGATATACCAACAAAGGATATAAATCAGACTTTAAACAGAGGAGTTAATTATGAATAAATTTAGTTCGAAACTAGGATTTATCCTAACGGCTGTAGGATCTGCAGTCGGTATGGCGAATGTCTGGGGTTTTCCTTATAAATTCCAGAGGGGAGGAATAGTATTTTTAATATCCTATATAGTTTTCGTATCTATATTTGCCTACTGTGGACTTGCCAGCGAATTTGCAGTTGGTAGATTTGCTCAAACAGGCACTCTAGGGGCCTACAACAAGGCTTTTAAGAGTAGAAATGAAGATACAAAAATAGGTAGAATTATAGGATATATCCCTCTTATAGGATCTCTATTAATTGCAATTGGATATGCCGTAATAGTTGCCTACGTCCTAAAGGCTCTCTTGGATTCTATAAGCGGGGCGATTTTGAGTGTGGATACCAAAACCTACTTCGATAGCTTTTCTCTAAAACCATACTCTGTAGTGCCTTTCCACTTTTTTATAATTGTAATAACCCTTATTTCTTGTATCGGAGGGGCATCTACAATAGAAAAATCAAACAAAATCATGATGCCAGCATTTTTTGTACTTTTTGTAATCCTTGCTATCAGGATTTTTACATTACCAAATGCTATAGAAGGTTACAAATATATGTTTAGGTTTGATCCTGAAATGTTAAATTGGGGGACAGTCCTAGAAGCGATGGGCCAGGCTTTTTTCTCCCTATCTGTAACAGGATCTGGCATGATCGTTGTAGGCGCCTACCTAGATGATAAGGAAGATATAGTTTCTTCATCTAAAATGACTGGTTTTCTAGATACGATTGCAGCCATGCTTTCATCATTTGTTATGATTCCAGCAATTATTGTCTACAGTATGGACCAAGTAGGTGGTCCTGGATTATTATTCCAAGTCCTACCAACAATTCTACAAGATATGGCTTTTGGAAGAATTTTTGCCATTATATTATACCTAGCAGTTGTATTTGGAGGTATCTCTTCTCTACAAAACATGTTTGAAGTAGTTTGTGAATCCCTAATGAAAAGACATCCAAAATTAAAACGAAACCTAGTATTATTTTTGATAGGAATAGTGGTTTTTGTAATCGGTGTAAATATGGAAATGATAAGCCAGTGGGGGCCATTTATGGATATAATCTCAATCTACATTATCCCAATAGGGGCTATGATTGGGGCTGTGACCTGGTTCTTTGTAATGAAAAAAGATATATTAGTCGCAGAAATAAATAAGGGGTCAAAGAAAAAATACGGAGATTTCTGGTACAACTTAGGTAAATACGTCTACACACCAATAGCAGTAGTTTTATGTATCATAGCTCTAGTATTTAAGATTTCATTCTAAAAAAATACCTTAACTAAGCATTTCGCTTGGCTAAGGTATTTTTAATTGCTATTTAATTTAAAACCATTTCAGTAAGTCTAAGTGGTTCGATGTATTCATCTTTCTTATAGACTCTCATATTCCCACCGGATATTTCGTCTATTAGGATTATTTTGTTATTTTCATCTAGACCGAATTCTAGTTTTATATCGAAAAGGTCAAGACCTTTTTCTTTGAGAGATTCCTTTATAATATCTGATATCTCACCTGTAAGTCTTTTAAGCTCTTCGTATTGGTCCTTTGTTGCAATACCTAGCACTTCCAAAGTATCTTTTGAGATTATAGGATCACCTGCAGTGTCATCTTTGATTGTAACTTCAAATAGGCCAGGCAAATCAGATCCTTCTTCTATGTATTTGCCGTACCTTCTATAAAAAGATCCCACAGCCTTATACCTATAGATAAATTCAAGGCCTTTTCCAAGAGCTTTGGCTTTTTTTACTTCCATTGAGTTTTCGTCGGGATTTGATTTTACATAGTGGGTTGGGATATGGTTTGCTTTTAATTTTTCGAAGAAATATTCTGTAAGCCTTAGACCAGCATTTCCTGCTCCGTCTATAGATAGGCCTACTTGGTTTTCGCCTGGATCAAAGACTCCGTCCTTGCCTGTCACATCGTCTTTAAATTTCATCAAGATATTGCCGTTATCAAGAGCATAGATGTCTTTTGTCTTGCCTTTATAAATTAAATCCATTATTTTCTCCTTATGATTTCCTTACAATAATGATATATGACTTTTTCTAATCTTACAAATAAATTTTATTTACTTAGGAAAAATTGTCAAGTAATTTACAAAAAAATATAATTTGCTTTTACCATTGAAAATATTTGTAAAATTGATATACTAATTTTGTAGAAGAAAAATTAAGGAGTTATAATGTCAAAAATAGCTGTGATAATGGGTTCAAAATCTGACTACAAAACTATGAAGGAATGCTGTAATGTCCTAGATAAGTTTGGTATAGACTACGATAAGATGGTTGTTAGTGCGCACAGGACACCAGAATTAATGGTTGACTTTGCGAAAAATGCGAAAGCTAATGGATACAGCCTAATAATAGCTGCAGCTGGAGGGGCTGCCCACTTGCCAGGTATGGTTGCTGCCTCAACCACATTACCTGTAATTGGTGTCCCAATAAAATCATCCACACTTTCAGGTGTAGATTCGCTTCTTTCTATTGTGCAAATGCCATACGGCGTGCCAGTAGCTACAATGGCAATAGGAGAGGCAGGAGCAAAAAATGCTGCAATCACAGCCCTATCTATTCTTGCTATTAACGACGAAAAAATGGCAGAAAAGTATAGGAATTTTAAAATTGAATTAGAAAATATAGTAAAGAAAGATATGAAAATATGACTAAGACTATATTACCCAAAAGCACTATCGGTATAATAGGTGGCGGTCAACTTGGAATGATGCTTGCTGGTGTAGCAAAGGAAATGGGCTACAAAGTTGCAATTTTAGATCCAGGTGAAGACGCATGCGCAAGAAAATTCGCAGATTATTTTATCCATAGTGCTTTTAATGTACACAAAAATATAGAAAAACTGTGCGAGATGAGTGACGTAGTGACTTTTGAGTTTGAAAATATAGATATTAAATCTTACAAAAAACTTGAAAACAAATACAATTTCGTCCAATCATCTAGGCTTCTAGAAATAAGCCAGCACAGATTAAAAGAAAAAGAATATGCAAATAGCCTTGGAATACCTACTGTAAAGTATTTTGATTCAAACAAAGGTGATTACGAAGTAGACGGCAAATACGTCATGAAGACCACAAGGTTTGGCTATGATGGAAAGGGCCAAAAGATTATATCTTCTAACGATGAGGTCGAAGAAGATACCATTCTAGAAGAGTTAGTTAATTTAGATAAGGAAATCTCGGTAGTTGCAGTTAAGGATATCGAGGGAATCGAAATTGTGGCTGTAGTCCAAAACGAACATAGGAACAATATCCTCTATAGGTCAAATATCCCTGCTCATATAACAAAAGAGCAAGAAGAGGCAGCCATTGATTATACAAAAAGAATCCTTTCTGACAATGACTATATGGGTGTCCTTACAGTTGAGTATTTTATCTCAGATGGAAAGGTGATTTTTAATGAAATTGCTCCAAGAGTTCACAACTCTGGTCATATAACCCAACAATCGGCTACAAAAAGCCAATTTAGGGCTCACATAGAAGCAATCTGTGGCCTAAAAGTAGGGAAAATCGAAAATAGAGAAGCGACCCTTTATAATATTTTGGGTCAAAATGAAGAACATTTTATAAATGTATTTAAAGAAAAAGGGGGCTACCTTCACCTATATGAAAAAGAAGCCCGTCATAACAGAAAAATCGGACACATCAATTTTTTAGGAAATGTATACTTGGAGGAAGACTTTGAATAAGAGAATATTTGTAAAGAAGAGAGATCGTTACGATAAGGAAAGCGAAAAGCTAAAAGACTTATTTAATAGGGATTTTGGACTTAGTTTAGAAAGGGTTCATACATATGTAATCTATGACCTTTATAATATTACAGAAGACCTTTATGAAAAGGCTAAAAACAGAGTTTTCTCTGAGGTTATGATAGATGAAATTTTCGAAGAAATTGACCTGTCTAATAAAACCTATATAGCCTATGAGACTCTCCCTGCACAATTTGACCAAAGATCAGATTCTGCAATGAAGGCTCTTAAGCTAATAGATGAAAAAAGTGACGTTCTTGTAAGGTGCGGAAAACTTGTTATTTTAGAAGGTAATATTTCAGAAGAAAAGCTAGAAGACCTAAAATCCTATTTGATAAATCCGATAGAATCTAGCGAAAAAGACCTATCAAAAATGGACTTTTCTATAGATTCAGAAATGAAGCCTCTTAAAGACTTGACAGGCTTTATAAATTATAGCAAAGAAGAATTAGAAGAACTAATAAAAGACTTATCCCTAGCCCTTGATTTAGAAGATTTAGAATTTATCCAAGACCACTTTAGAAAGGAAGACAGGGACCCAAGTGAAACAGAAATTTACGTTCTAGATGTATTCTGGTCTGACCACTGCAGGCACACAACCTTTGAGACAAGCCTTGATGAAGTGAAAATTGACTCAAAACTTTTCCAAAAAGAAATGCAAGATGCCTTTGATTATTATCTAAAACTAAGAGAAGAACTTGGTATAACTAAGCCAATAAGACTTATGGATATGGCATCTATTATTGGAAAATACCACACAAAAGTTTTAGGCGATACCAATATCGAAGTTTCTGAAGAGATCAATGCTTGTTCCTTTTTCACCGAAATTGAAAATAAGGGGAAAAAGGAAAAGTGGCTTATTCAATTTAAAAACGAAACCCACAACCACCCTTCAGAAATCGAACCTTTCGGTGGCGCTTCTACCTGCATAGGCGGAGCAATTAGAGACCCACTTTCAGGTAGGTCCTATGTTTACCAGGCTATGAGAGTTTCGGGTGCGGGAAATATCTTAGAAAAAAGAGAAGACACCCTGGCAAATAAGCTCCCACAAGTAGAAATTTCAAAGGGGAAAGCTCTTGGAAATTCTTCCTACGGTAACCAAATCGGTCTAGCAACAACCTACGCTCGCGAAATCTACGACGATTCCTATGTAGCAAAAACCATGGAAGTAGGGGCTGTTGTTGGAGCGGTAAAAGATGGAAATTACAAGAGAGAAGAGCTTATCCCTGGAGATATTGTAGTAATGCTTGGCGGAAGAACTGGTAGGGATGGTATCCAAGGTGCATCAGGTTCTTCAGTAATCCACGATGACACTTCCCTTACTACCGCATCAAGCCAAGTCCAAAAGGGAAATCCTGTAGAAGAAAGAAAAATCCAAAGGCTCTTTAGAAAGCCAGAAGTTACAAAACTTATTAAAAAATCAAATGACTTTGGAGCGGGTGGTGTATCTGTAGCCATCGGTGAGCTTTCAGAAGGTATTGAAATCTTCCTAGATAGGGTCAAGACCAAATACAAGGGACTTAATCCAACAGAGATTGCCATCTCAGAATCCCAAGAAAGAATGGCAGTAGGTCTAGATAAAAAAGACTATGAAGCCTTTGTCAAAGAATGTGAAAAAGAAAACCTAGAATACGTTCACATTGCAAATATAACTGACAGGAACCGCCTAGAAATGTACTACGAAGACGAAAAATTAGTGGATTTCGGAGCAGAATTTTTAGCAACTGCAGGGGTCAGAAAGCACGCTAAGGCAGAATTAGTTGATAATGTAAGGGAAAATCCATTTGTATCTAAGGAAGTTAGCAAGGAAGCTATCCTAGATGAGCTAAAAGACTTAAATGTCACCAACCAAAAGGGTATGGTTTCAATGTTTGACTCATCTGTAGGCGCGCAGACAGTTATGATGCCATTTGCAGGAAAAGAAAGAATTACACCTGTCCAAGCATCTGTAGCTGCAATTCCAACCCTTTATAGCACTCCAGATACAGCAACCATCCTTTCCTACGGTTTTATACCAAAAATCTCAAAATATTCGCCATTCTTATCAAGTATCTATGCGGTTTTAGAATCTGTAGCCAAAGTCTATGCAGTAGGTGGCAATAGGGAAGATCTTTACTTCTCCTTCCAAGAATATTTTGAAAAACTCTTAGATGATCCTAAAAAATGGGGCAAGGTAAGCCAGGCCATGCTTGGTTCTATAATAGCTCAAAGGGAAATCGGAAGACCTTCTATAGGTGGTAAAGACTCCATGTCAGGATCCTTTAACGAACTAAATGTTGTAGAAACATTAATTTCCTTTGCCTGTACACCAGTAAAAATAGAGGATGTAATCACACCAGATTTAAAGAAAGTTGGAAACAAACTTTATATAATTGAAATAGAAAAAGACGAAAAAGCCTATCCAAATCTTAAGAAAGCAATGGACGATTTTGATAAACTAAATGATTATATCAAAGACAAAAAGGTTGTATCAGCCTACGTTCAAGATTTTGGATCTGTATCTGCATCTCTAATCAAAATGGCCCTAGGAAATAAATTAGGCTTTACAATCGACTATGATAAGGCTCTTGACTTTAATCCTTGCTCAATCGTAGTAGAAGCAATAGAAGAGCTTGATTTCAAAAAGATTGGAGAGGTTACAGAAGCTATCAAGGTAAATGGAATAGAAATAGACCTTGAAGAGGCAGAAAAATCTTACATGTCAACCCTAGAAGAAATCTACCCAACTTACTACAACCTAGATAAGGGTAAGGTTGAAAATATTTCTAACAAGGCTAGTGAGAAAATTTATTACAAGGAAAAGGTCGATGAAGTTAAGGTTGTAATTCCAGTTTTCCCTGGCACAAACTCAGAATATGACACCCAAAAAGCTTTTGAAGAGGCGGGAGCAAGTGTAAAACAAGTTATTTTCACAAATACAAGAGAAGATGATATCAAAAATTCTATAGATGAATTTGTTAGAGAGATTAAAAACTCTCACATAATCGCCTTTCCTGGTGGATTTTCTGCAGGTGATGAACCAGATGGCTCTGCTAAATTTATAGTAAATATTATAAAAAATGAGGCAGTAAAAGAAGCAATTCATGCACATCTTGCAGATAAAAAACTAATCTTAGGAATCTGTAACGGCTTCCAAGCTCTTATAAAATCAGGGCTTCTTCCTTATGGCAAGATTTGTGATCTTGATAGCTCAGACCTATCCTTATTTAGAAACACAGGTCTAAGACACATATCTGATACAGCAATTACAAGGGTATCTAATACAAATTCAGCCTGGACGCAAAACTTTGAAATAGGCGACCTCCATGAGCTTGTATTTAGCCACGGTGAGGGAAGGCTTGTTGGTGAAAAAATTGAGGAATTTAAAGACCTAGCAGCCTTCCAATATGTAAATCCTGATGGGGATGCGACCCTAAATGGCAAGTACAATCCAAATGGTTCTATATACGCCATTGAGGCAATGCTTAGTCCAGACGGTCTGATTCTAGGTAAGATGGGCCATAGCGAAAGATCTCATGTAACACTTTATAAGACAAACACCATCAAGGATAGGCAAGATATATTTAAAAACGGTGTAGAATACTTCACAAGATAAATTAGGAGAGAAAATGTTTGGAATTTGGAATATAGAAGGGGCAGCGAATATTACATTCTATGCCCTCCACTCCCTCCAACACAGGGGCCAACAAGGCGGCGGAATTGTATCTACCAATAGACAAAGGCTTAGGGGATACAGAAATATCGGTCTTTTGGCAGAAGTTTTTAAGGATAATGGCAAACTAGAAAAAATAGCAGGATCAGGTGCCCTAGGTGCCCTTTGGTATTCAAGCGGCAACTCAACAAATGTCCACAATATCGAGCCGCTTTTGTATAAATTTAATGATGGCCACCTAGGCATTGCCATGAATGGTAATCTTATAAATGCCAAAACTTTGAGGGCTAAACTAGAAGATGCTGGTGCGGTTTTTCATTCAGAAAGCCATGCAGAAATTATAATGCACCTGATTAGGCGCTCTAGAAAGAAAAAAATTGAAAATAGGTTTAAGGAAGCACTTACAAAACTTGAGGGATCATTTTCTGTAATCCTGCTTACCCAAGATAGCCTGATAGGAGCTGTTGATAAGCACGCCACAAGGCCTCTTGTCCTTGGCAAACTTGATAATTCATACACTCTAGCATCAGAGTCTTGTGCCCAAAACGTGATTGGTGCAGACTTTATTAGAGATATATCTGCAGGAGAGATGGTAATAATTGATGATGACGGCTATAAAATGGATAAGTTTACAGAACCATCTGATATTGCCATAGAAGCTATGGAATACATCTACTTTGCAAGGCCAGATTCAACTATTATGGGTAAAAATGTCCACATAGTCAGGAAAAATACCGGCAGAATTCTCGCCAGGGAATATCCTGTAGAAGCAGACATAGTTGTGGGTGTACCAAACTCGTCTCTATCCCTAGCTACTGGATATGCTGAAGAACTCGGTCTTCCCTATGAAATGGGACTTATAAAAAACCAATATATAGGCAGGACTTTTATAGAGCCTTCTCAAAACTTAAGAGATTTGGGAGTAAAGATGAAATTATCGGCCCTTGCTGACGTAGTTAGGGATAAGAGGGTAATCCTCCTTGACGATTCAGTTGTCAGGGGAACAACTTCTAAGCGTATAATTTCCATGTTAAAGGATAGGGGAGCTAAGGAAGTTCACTTAAGGATTGGTTCTCCTGAAATTATATTTCCTTCATATTCGGGAATAGATATGAAGACATCTCAGGAACTTATAGCAGCCAATATGAAAAAAGATGAGATAAGAGATTTGATCGGGGCAGACAGTCTTGAATTTATTTCTATAAAGGGCCTTCAAGAAGCCATTGGTTTTGATTATCCAGAGCCAAATAGAGGGATTTCTCTTGAAATCTTTGATGGTCAATATATAGATGGACTTTGTGATTATAAAGAAGAATTTGAATCTGAACTTACAGAAGTTCAAAAAGAATTTCTAGAAAATAGAGGGGTATAAATGAGTGAAAAATACAAACAGGCAGGTGTAAGTCTAGATGCCGGTTATGAATCAGTTGATAGGATAAAAAAACACGTCGAATCTACTAAGAATAAGGGAATGATGAACATGATTGGATCATTCGGCGGGGCCTTTGACCTAGGAGCCTATGGTTTTAAAAATCCTGTTCTTGTAAGCGGAACAGACGGGGTTGGGACTAAGCTTAAGTTAGCATTTGAGATGGATAAGCACGATACAATCGGTATTGACTGCGTGGCTATGTGTGTAAATGACATCCTAGCCCAAGGAGCAAGGCCACTTTTCTTTTTAGACTACATTGCTTGCGGCAAAAATGATCCGGCTCAGATTGAAGCAATTGTAAAGGGAGTTGCAGAAGGTTGTAGACAGTCAGAAGCTGCCCTAGTAGGCGGGGAAACTGCAGAGATGCCAGGTTTTTATAAGGAAAATGAATACGACATAGCAGGTTTTGCGGTAGGATGTGCTGAAAAGGAAGATTTAATTAATATACAAGATACAAAAGCTGGTCAAGTTGTAATTGGTATCCCTTCTTCAGGTTTTCATTCAAATGGTTTTTCACTTATTAGAAAAATATTAAAAGATGAAAATATAAGTCTTGACCAAGAATTTAATGGAAAGACTATTGGAGAAGCCCTACTTAGACCAACCAGGATTTATGCAAAAGAAGTTCTTACACTTCTAGAAAATGTTAGGCCAGCTGGAATTTCCCACATTACAGGTGGTGGATTCATAGAGAACCTACCAAGAGCTATTAAAAAGGGTCTAGGAATTACGATTTATAAGGATTCTTACGAAGTTCCAGAAATATTTAAATTCATCGAAGAAGCTGGCAAAATCGACCACGATGAAATGTATGAAATCTTCAATATGGGAGTTGGTCTAGCCCTTATAGTTGACGAAACTGATAAGGAAAAAGTCCTTAATCTAATTGATGATGCCTTTGTTCTTGGCGAAGTTACAGATGAAGAAGGAATTAAATTTCTATGAAAAAAATAGGAATATTCGCCTCAGGTACAGGCACAAACTTCGAGGCTCTGGCTGATTCTGATGAGATAAAATCCTTAGCTGATATAAAAATCATGGTTTGTGATAAGCCAGACGCAAGAGTTATCGAAAAGGCAAAGACGAGAAATATAGAAACTTTCGTTTTTAATCCAAAAGATTATGAAAACAAAAATGCTTATGAAGAAGAAATTTTAAAAAAGGTAAAAAATTTAGATTTTATATTCTTAGCAGGTTATATGAGAATTCTTACAGGAGATTTTCTAGAAAATTTTGCCGGCAAGGTTATAAATATCCATCCATCACTACTTCCAAAATACAAGGGGATTGAGTCGATCAAGAGGGCCTACGAAAATCGTGAGGAATATATAGGTGTTACTATCCATTATGTAAATGAAGAAATATACGGTGGAGAGATTTTAGCCCAGGATAAGCTTAGGGTTGATTATGGAATGGATCTAGACCAAGTAGAAGATGAGGTCCATAAATTAGAGCACAAACTTTATGTAAAGACAGCATTAGAGATTTTAAAGGGGGAGAAATGAGAAAGGCTTTAATAAGTGTAAGTGATAAGGCAGGAGTTGCAGAATTTGCCAAAAACTTATTAGAAAATGATTTTGAAATTA
>CAMEGY010000002.1 GCA_945916625.1 uncultured Anaerococcus sp. | reverse complement strand
TTTATTTCTAATTGCTTTTCATATTTTATATCCATAATAGTACAAGCCCCACATTCACTGAAGTATGGACATGGGGCTTGTGTTCTATATGGGCTTTCTTTAATTGTTTTTATCTTTTTTGCATTGTAGAAGCTTTTCTTTTCTTCTGTGATTTCAATTTCGCATATCTCTCCATAGACTGCGTCTTCGATAAAAGCAATCTTGTCAGGAGTTTCGCCAACTCCCCTCCCATCTATTAGGATATCTCTTATATAGATATCTTGGTATTTCATTAGATTACTTTTGTTTCTCCCTTATAGATTACTCCACCTATTGGGTCTACAGTAACTGTTTGGCCTTCTTCTACAAGATTTTGAGCATTTGTTGCTCCAACTACTGCAGGGATGCCAAAGTGAACTGCTGCTACTGCTGTATGGCTTGTTAGTCCACCTGTTTCTGTTACAATTGCAGAGGCTTTTTCGATAAATTCTGTTATATCTGAATCTGTGAATTTAGCTACTATGATGTCGCCTTCTTCAAATTTGCTTTCTAGTTCTTTTCTGGTTGATCCTATTACAACCTTACCGCAGACTGATTTTGCTCCAATACCAGTACCAGATGTGATTATATCTCCTATAACGTGTACTTTGATTAGGTTTGAAGATCCGCTTACTCCTAGTGGAACACCTGCTGTTACAACTGTTAGGTCTCCTTCTTCTAGGTAGCCCTCTGATAGACCACCAACTATTGCTCTTTCGATTAGTTCGTCTGTTTCGTGAGCTTCTTTGATTACAAGTGGATATACTCCCCAAACAATTGATAGCTGACGTGCTACGCTGTCTGTAGTTGTAGCTGCAATGATGTTTGTTCTTGGTCTAAATTTAGAGATTACTCTTGAGGTGTTACCTGAAGATGTACAAGAGATGATTGCCTTTGCATCTAGTTCTCTAGCAATTTGACAAGTTGATTTTGCTATAGAGTTTGTTGTATTTCTTCTTGAAACTATCTTTGTGTTGTATACTTTTTCAATAAAGTCATCTGATAGCTCTGTTGTTACACAAATATCTCTCATAGTTCTTACAGCTTGTACTGGATATTTACCACCAGCTGTTTCTCCTGAAAGCATAACACAATCAGTACCGTCTATTATTGCGTTTGCTACGTCTGTTGTTTCTGCCCTTGTTGGTCTTGGGTTTCTGATCATAGAGTCAAGCATTTGGGTTGCGGTGATTACTGGTTTTGCTGCAGCGTTACATCTTCTGATGATATCTTTTTGTACTCCAGGAATTAGTTCGGTCTTGATTTCTATACCAAGGTCACCTCTTGCAACCATGATTCCGTCAGATGCTTCGATGATTTCTTCTATATTATCTACACCTTCTTGAGATTCGATTTTAGAAATGATTTTGATATCTTCGCCACCGTGGTCTTCTAGGACCTTTCTTATATCATATACGTCTTCTTTTTTACGTACAAATGAGGCAGCTATGAGGTCGATACCGTTCTCGATACCAAACTTAATATCATCTACGTCTTTTGGTGTAAGAGAAGGTAGGTTTGTTTTTGATCCTGGTAGGTTTACACCTTTGTGGTCTGAAAGTACACCGTTGTTTTGTACCCTACAAACTACATCTGTACCATCTTTAATTTCTATTACTTCAAGTTGTACAAGACCATCATCAATATAGATTTCGCTTCCTACTGATACATCTTGTGGCAAGCCTTCGTGGGTTACAGAAACAATATCTTGTGTTCCTATTACATCTCTAGTTGTAAGGGTGAAAATATCATCTGGTTTTAGGAAGATATCCTTTACATTGTAGTTTCCAGTTCTGATTTCTGGACCCTTGGTATCTAGCATAATTGCTATAGGTTTATTTAATTTTCTTCTTAGTCTTCTGATTGTCTTAATTTTGTCTAGATGTTCTTCGTGTGAACCGTGTGAGAAGTTTAGTCTAGCTACGTTCATCCCATTTAGGATAAGTTGTTCAAGAATATCTGGTTCTTCACTTGCTGGACCTATTGTACATACGATTTTGGTTTTCTTTAAAATTTCTGGCTGCATTTTTACTCCTATCTTGATAAGCTGTTTGCTAAATCATACAATTTTTCATCAAATATTGACTTAACTGTTGTTGCTTCTTCTATGCTGACTTCAATAATTTGACCGTTAACATAACCTAGGGCTAAGCCTGTTTTTTCTTCTGATAATAATTCTACTGCACGAGCTCCCATTGATGAACCTAGTAGTCTGTCTACTGCAGAAGGAGAACCACCTCTTTGTACGTGACCTAAAACAGTAACCTTAGTTTCTATACCTGTTTTTTCTTCAAGTTCATTGGCAAGGGCATATGGGTCACCAACACCTTCAGCAAGTGTGATTAGATGGTGAAGTTTGCCTCTTTTTCTACCGTGTTCCATCTTTGCAATTATTTCATTGATTGAGAATTTATGCTCTGGCACAATTATTGATTCTGCTCCACCAGCAAGACCTGAGTATAGGGCAAGATCTCCACAATGACGACCCATAACCTCTATTACAACGGCTCTACCATGTGAGCTTGATGTATCTCTTAATTTTCCTATGGCATCTGAAACTGTTTCTATAGCTGTGAAAAATCCAACTGTAAAATCAGTGTATCCCATGTCATTATCGATTGTCCCTGGGATGCCGACAGTTTTTATTCCGAGGTCTGAAAGAGCCTTTGCTCCCTTAAAAGATCCGTCACCACCGATTACTATTAATCCTTCGATTCCATAATCAGCAAGGATTTGTGCTCCTCTTTGTTGGCCTTCTGGTGTTTCAAATTCAAGACTTCTTGCAGTACCAAGTATGGTACCACCCTTGTGGATGATATCTGCAACAGATGAAATGTTCATTTCATAAATGTCACCTTTCATCAGACCATCATAACCATTTCTAACACCCTTGATTCTCATTGACTTGTTAATCGCAGTTCTAACGGCTCCTCTGATCGCAGAGTTCATACCCGGAGCATCGCCACCGCTGGTAAGTATACCGATTGTCTTCATTATCTCTCCTCACTTCACCTTAACATTTTCTTTTCCAAGTCTTTCTTCAAGATTTTCTATGATTTGATCATTGATACTAACCCATAGTCTCGAATCTAGACCTACTAACTTATTCTTATCTTCAAAAAATATCTTTACAGGATTATTACCTTGATTTTCTCTAAGCACACCTTTAATAGTACTATACTCTTTATATTTCATTTTTAGATATAAAGTTTTAAGATTTGCCTTTTCTAAATCTATAAATTCTGACGCTAATAATTTTACATCACTTTCATCAATTTGCAATCTTCCTTTGGCTATGACGACATTATCATCATCAATCAGGCTCCTATATTCCCTATATGTTTTAGGAAATATTACCATTTCAATATTGCCATACATATCCTCAAGGCTTGCAAAGGCCATTAAGTCACGTTTTTTGGTGGTTAGCTCTTTTTTGTTGTTAATAATACCTGCCATGGTTACAAACTTTCCATCTAGCCTGTAGATTTTATCTTCTTCGATTTCTTCCCTATAATTTGAAGAAAAATTTACAATATTTGATAGGGCAAGGCTTCTTTCTGACAGTGGATGTTCTGATATATAGAAACCTAGAACTTCTTTTTCAAGTCTTAGCTTGACCTTTTTAGGATATTCATCTATATCTGGCATGTCAATGTCAGATACTTCTTCGCTACTTCCTGCCATATCAAGTAGGTTTATTTGGCCTGTTATATTTATCTTGTTATTGTCGTGGACTGTATTTATAGCCTTTTCAAATATTGCCATAAGAGAAGATCTGGTATATCCTAGTCCGTCGAAAGCTCCTGCTTTGATTAAGGACTCAATCCCTTTTTTATTTAGGGCTCTGGAGTCAGCTTCTTCGACCCTTTCTAGGAAATCTTTGAAATTTATAAATTTGCCTGATTCATCTCTAGCTTTAATTATAGCATCGATAAGGTTTGTACCTACATTTTTTATACCTGAAAGGCCAAAGATTATTTTTTTACCTTCTACTTCAAATGAGGCGAAGGACTTGTTTATATCTGGCGCTAGGACGTCTATACCAAGCCTTTTTGCTTCTGATACATAGAGATATAGCTTTGAGGACTGATCCATTACTGAAGATATCAGGTTTGCCATATATTCTTCAGGATAATAGTGCTTGAGATAGGCAGTTTGGACAGCTACTAGTGAATAGGCTGCAGAGTGGGACTTGTTAAAAGCATATTTAGCAAAAGATATCATTTCATCATAGATAGTGTTTGCAGCATTTCTATCAACACCATTTCTAATTGCACCTGGTATTTCTATATTTCCGTCCTTATCAAGCTTACCATTTATAAAAATATCCCTATTTTCTTCCATGATGTCCATTTTTTTCTTGCTCATAGCGCGCCTTAGGTTATCGGCTTGTCCTAGAGAATAGCCTGCAAGTTGTTGGACTATCTGCATTACCTGTTCTTGGTAGACTATTATGCCGTAGGTTACTCCCAAGATTGGTTTTAATTTCTCATCTAAAAAGCTAACATCTTTTGGATTGTTTTTGTTGTGAATATATTTTGGAATCTCATCCATTGGTCCTGGTCTAAATAAGGAGTTTGCAGCTATTAGGTCATCAAACACTGTTGGTTTGAGGTTTTTAAGGAAGGCCCTCATACCAGCTGATTCAAACTGGAAAATACCAATTGTTTTCGCCTGATTAAACTGTTTTATAACATTTTTGTCATTGACATCTATAGTTTTTATATCAATTTTTTTGCCATAGTTTTTTTCAATATCTTTTATTGTATCTTTTATGACTGTAAGGTTACGAAGGCCCAAAAAGTCCATCTTTAGAAGGCCTAGCTCTTCTATCTCAGTCATATCAAACTGGCTTACTATCTGATCATTTGATAGGGCTAGGGGAATTATGTCTGTAAGTGGATCTTTTGAAATAACCACTCCTGCAGCATGTATTGAGGTGTGTCTTGGCAGGGCTTCAAGCTTTTTTGCTGTTTCTATTAGTCTTTTAGATTCGGCATCTTTTTGATAAGATGCCCTAAAGGCGTCTGATTCTTCTAGGGCCTTATCAATTGTCATACCAATGGTAGATGGGATTTGCTTTGCGATTGTATCGACCTTTCCATAGGAGATATCTAGAACCCTACCCACATCTCTAATAGCATTTCTAGCCTGCATCCTACCGAAGGTTACAATTTGCGAAACATGGTCCTTGCCATATAGGTCATTTACATAGTCAACCACCTTATCCCTTAGGACATAGTCGAAGTCTATATCTATATCAGGCATGGATACTCTTTCTGGATTTAGGAACCTTTCAAAAATCAGGTCATATTTAAGCGGATCTATCTGGGTAATATCAAGAGCATATGATACAAGAGATCCTGCTGCAGAACCCCTACCAGGTCCAACTGCTATATCGTTATTTCTAGCATAAGAAACAAAGTCCCAAACAATTAAGAAATAATCGATGTATCCCATATTGTCGATTACGCCAATCTCTCTTTTGACCCTTTCTACGATTTCTGGAGTGATCTCATCATATTTTTCGCTAATACCCTTATTTACCAATAGCTTTAGGTAGTCAAGGTTGGTAAGTCCTTGTGGAAGTTTTGTGTAATATGGCAAATGAGGTTCGTGAAATTTAATCTCTACCTTACACCTATCTGCGATTTTTTGTGTATTTTCGATAGCTCTTTCATAGTCTTTGAAGATTTGCGCCATGGTTTCTGGGTCTTTTAGGTAAAATTCCCTATTTGGCATCTTCATCCTGTCTTCATCCTTGATTAGAGATCCCGTTTGAATACACATAAGCACATCTTGGTAATATGAGTCTTCTTTATTTATGTAGTGGACATCATTTGTCGCAACCATTTCTATACCAAGCTTTCTATGGAGATATGAAATTCCCTGGTTAACTTTTTTCTGCTCAGCCAGCCCATGATCTTGGACTTCTAGGAAATAAGAACCCTTGCCAAAAGCATCTTCATACCTTAAGGCAGTTTCTTCTGCTGCCTTCATATCACCTTCAAGGATTCTTTGGTTGACTTCCCCATTTAAGCAGGCTGAAAGAGCTATAAGACCTTCAGTGTGTTTTTTTAGAAAGTCAAAACAAACCCTTGGCTTATAATAAAAGCCATTTACAAAAGCTTCTGAAACTATTTTTACCAAATTTTTATAGCCAGTATTATTTTCTGCAAGCAAAATTAGGTGGTAATACCTCCTATTAGTCGGATCTTTTATAGTATGATCTCTTTCAGAAATATAGACCTCACAGCCAATAATAGGCTTTATACCACGTTTTTCTGCCTGTTTATAAAATTCTATCACTCCATACATCTGGCCATGGTCTGTTATTGCTACAGAATCCATTCCAAGTTCTTTACACCTATCTAAAAGCTCATCAATCCTTGTAAAACCATCAAGAAGAGAGTATTCAGTATGGAGGTGGAGATGGGTAAATTTGCTATTCATAGTAGCTCCTTTAAAAAAAGATTTGCTTTCACAAATCTTTTGCTAATTTGATAAACTTTTGCAAGCGATAGTTAATCTTTGCCTTTGATAGGGGCGGATTTAGCATCTCACCTAATTCATCTAGGGATAGATAAGGATTTTCAAGCCTAAGTTCGCCAATTTTTTGAGTCAAATCATCAAGGTCATCAAGCATATTATTTTCTATTACCTTATTTATGGCCTCTGTCTGAGCAATGGCAGCTTTTACAGTCCTATCGATATTTGCATTATCAAAGTTATTTATCCTATTTACATCATTTCTGATAGATTTCATAGCCCTTACATTTTCTAGTTCGAATAGGGACTGCATGGCACCAACGACTGCCAAAAAGTCTGATATCTTTTCTGAATCCTTAAGATAAATTATGATATTATCGGCCCTTTGACTTATTTTTGAATTAAGGCCAAAGGTATCCATGGCGTCTTTTATAATCCTTGCTTCTTTAATATTTTTCCCTACCAACTCAAGATTGTATCCTCTTTGAGGGTCATTTACTGAGCCCCTAAATATAAAGGCTATTTTCAAAAATCCCTTTATATCATTAAGCTTTACGTCTTCGATATCTTCATAGTTTTCTATAAAACCCTTATTCATAAGATCAATTAGGTCATCAGTTATTTTGGAGTCCTCGACTATCACCACATAATCCCTGGATATTTTCTTATCAGGATTATCTTGGATTTCAAAAGTGGGTGAGTAATCGTAAAGTTCGTTTATAAGCTTATAGATATATCTGGCTTCTTGGTTTGAGTCGGTTTCGAAAAAAATATTAAAGCCAGCTTGAGATATCCTAATAGACCCAATAAAATATGCTAGGCTAATAAGCTCTGCCTTCTTGTCAATAGGCTCTTTTCTAAGAAGCTCTTTCTTACATCTTTGCGAAAAGCTCATACTAGGCCCTTATCCTTCTCCTTAGAGTCTCTATATCTTTCGGATCTGCCTTGGCATATAGAAGATATTCTTCAAAGCTTCCGTATTTTCTAATTACATAGTCATAGGCTTCTTTCATGTAATAAGGATCTGTAATCCTAAATACAGAGTAAGGTTCGTTTTCCCCATATCTTTCTATATAACCTAGATGGGCAGAAGATGTTTCGTAATCTGCTATAATATCTCCCCTTGGCACATCAGCAAGGCCTAGGATAATCATAGAAATAATGCCTGTCCTATCCTTGCCTTCTTGGCAATGGAAAAGTGCTGAGCCTTCCGCATTTGCAAGGACCTTTACTATTTCTCTTACAGCTGCGTAGTGATCTATTAGATTTCTGTAAGACTGGCCTACTGAAACTTTGCCAGAGATAATCTTTTCAATCTCTTCTTTTCTAAATTCTTTGTCTGGGGCTAGGGAGATGTGGTGGTAATCGAAATTTTCTTTGATTTCTTTGTGCTCTTTAGATTCAAAATCAATTTCATTTTCTCTTCTTAGATCTATAATTGTAGAGATTTTCATATCTTTTAGGTCATTTATATCAGAATCTGCCACATCATCTAGGTTAGCAGCCCTATAATATTCGTGCCGTTTTGTAGAATGCTTGTCTAAGGTTGGAATCCCACCCAGGTCTCTTGCGTTTTGCACATTATCCATGTTTATTCTTTTTAAATATTTCATCTTACCACTTATCCTTTTCTCTATGTCTTTTGATCAGTATATAATCATCGTCTTTCATTCTTTCATACATTTTTTCAACCATATAAACTGACCTATGCTGGCCGCCTGTACAGCCAAAGGCGATGGTTAATATATTTTTTCCTTGATTGGCATAGGAAGCAAGTAGAGATTTGATCAGGTCGTAGACCTTATTTTCAAAATCATTTATTATTTCATATTGATTCAAATATTCTTCTAGCCTTGAATCTGTTCCATTTAGAGGTTTAAGCTCTTCTACATAAAATGGGTTTGGGACAAATCTCATATCAAAAACAAAGTCAAAATCGGAGCTTATACCATATTTATATCCGAATGATATAAGATTTATTATCATATTGGAAGTCTTATCGCTACTAGATTCAATAACCTGTCTTAGGTCAGCAATTTTGTAGTTTGTCGTATCTATAAGCTTATCAGATATAGATTTTATCTGACTTAAAAATTTCTTCTCTTTCTCAATCCCATCAGTTACATTGCCATATTCTCCAAGTGGATGAGGCCTTCTAAGTTCGTTATATCTTTTTTGTATAATATCATCATTGCAATAGATAAAGATAATTTCAGTATCTTTGTTTTTCTCTTTTAGACTCTTTAAGGATTTATAAATATCATTATCTATAGAAAATGACCTGAAATCTATGACTACAGCCATTTTTTCTATAGGTTTGTCTTGCAAATTATTTAATTCTATAAATTTCTCCACAAGGTATGGTGGAGTATTATCCATTGCGTAATATCCTAAATCTTCGTAGGCCCTAAGGGCTGTGGTTTTACCTGAACCTGAAAGACCTGTAATTATCTTTAATTTCATCTATAGATCTCCGACTAACTTTACTTCTCGCTCTAAAACAAAACCTGTTTTTTCTTTGACAATTTCAGATACATGATTGATAAATCTAAGCATATCAGCACAAGATGCCTTATCTGTATTTATGATAAATCCACAGTGTTTCTCGCTTACTTGGCAATCTCCTTCTCTAAAGCCTCTAAGCCCGCAATCATCAATTAGTTTTGAAGCATAAGATCCCTCTGGTCTTTTGAAGGTAGAACCAGCTGATTTCCTATCAAGGGGTTGCTTACTTTCTCTCCTGTTTTTAAAATCAAGATACCTTTCCCTAACCAAGTCCTTGTCGTCTTTTTTTAGTTTAAATTTGCAGGATGCAACAATTAGGTCCTCATCAAATATTCTTGAGTGTCTGTAGGAGAAGTTCATATCTTCGTTTTTGAAAGTATAAAGCTTACCCTCAAAGTCAAAAGCCTTTATCTCCACTGCAACATCTTTTATCTCACCGCCATAGGCACCAGCGTTCATCGCAACTCCGCCACCTACAGATCCAGGTATTCCTGATAGTTCTTCCATACCAGAAAGTCCCCTGTCAATTCCAGCAAGGCTTGCATCCGTTAGTGATGTCCCAGCAAGGGCTGTAAGGTATTGTCCATCAACTTCTATCTTATCAAAATTATCAGCTAGGACAATTACGCATTCCCTAAGTCCCTTATCAGAGATTAGAAGGTTTGACCCTTTGCCCATTACAAAAGTTTTGATATTATTTTCGTGATTAAATTTTAAAATTTTTTGTAATTCATCGATTGTAGTTGGTCTTGCTAATACATCAGCTGGACCCCCTATTCCAAAAGTTGTAAAATCTTTAAGGTCAATATCAAATTCGATTTGACCAAAATTTTTATCTAAATAAAGAGATTTATAGTCCATTTTTTCTCCTTTGTGTCTTTTATCATAATTACTATACCATTTTGAAAAAGAATCTCTCTTAAAAACTTGCCTAAAAAATTTGTAATTTTTATAAAACTTTGGTAGAATAATAAAGATGAATAAGGAGGAGGTGTAAATATGGCAAGAGCATGCGATATATGTGGCAAAGGTACAGCAAGTGGTAAGTCTGTAACATTCTCACATAGACAAATTAACAGAACTTTTAAAGCAAACGTGCACAAAATAAAAGCTGTTGTTGATGGCACTCCAAAAACTATTAACGCTTGTACAAAATGTATTAAAAGTGGAAAAGTAGAAAAAGCTTAAGCTTTTTTAGTTTAGTACTAAATTAAAAATTTTTAAACTGGCCGAATGGTCAGTTTTTTAATTCCAGAAAAATAGCAGGTAGATGATTTTTGTCATCTACCTGCTATTGTTTTATTCGTATTCTTTAAATATTTCGTGGTAGAGATTAATCTGTTCCTTTATATCCTTACCGAATATATCAGATCCTGACACAATCTCATCAACTCCTAGGTCTAGGACCTCTCTTACATTCTCTGTCTTGATTCCTCCATCCACTTGGATTTTGATATCAAGATTATTTTTATCTATATATTCCCTATATAGGGCCATAGTCTCTTTTGTTTCTTCCATGAACTTTTGCCCACCAAATCCAGGCTTTACACTCATAACCAAAATCAAATCAATTTGGTCAAAGTATTCTAAAAGCTCTTTTGGATCTGTTTCAGGTTTAGATGTCAAGCCCACTTCCATCCCTGCTTTTTTTATAGCAGATAAGGTTTCTCTTAGGTCCTTGCACGCCTCGTAGTGGACAGTAATCCTATCAGATCCTGCCTTTTTGAAATCTTCTATATACCTAATTGGCTCTTCTATCATAAGGTGAGTATCGAAAAAGTAATCATTTCTATCTCTTATATCTGATATCACCTTAAAAGCAAAGGAGATATTTGGTACAAATATACCATCCATGACATCTATATGAAGAAGTTCAAGTCCAGTACCCTTGGTCTCGTCTAAATCTTTTTGTAAATTTGCGAAATTTGCTGAAAGAATTGATGGCGATAATTTTACCATTTATTTAGTCTCCTTTGTTTTAGTTCTTCAAATAATTGGATATAATTTTTGTATCTCGTTTCTGAAATTATACCCTTTTCTAGTTCTTCTTTGACCCTACAATCAGGTTCGTTGATATGGTTGCAATCTTTAAACTTGCAGTCCCTATTTCTAAATTCTACGAAAGTGTTTTTTAGTTCATTTTCATCTTCTAAAAAATCTAGGTCAAAGGAATCAAAGCCTGGCGTGTCAAATAGGAAAGTATCCTCGCTTAGCCTAAAAATTTCTGTATGGCGGGTGGTATTTTTTCCTCGTTTTGATTTCTCACTTATAGATCCTATCTCTATTTGCCTATCAATTAAGTTTGATAAGAAGGTTGATTTACCAACACCTGATGCCCCTGATACTGCAGAAGTCTTTCCTTTTAGGATCTTATCCACCCTATCTTTTGGAAAATCATTGTAGTTATCTATAAGAAGAATTTCATAGCCAATATTTTTGTAAGTTGCCGCTAGGTTTTCAATTTTTTCGTCACTTGCTATATCAATTTTACTTATAATTATAACAACTTCTATGTCCAAATACTCGCACATGGCTAAGTATTTATCAAGGTTGAAAAGATTAAGTGGCGGATCATTTATAGTAACAAAGACCAACAGTTGGTCGATATTTGCTATATTTGGTCTTTTGATTGTGTTTTTTCTTGGAAGAAGTTTTGTTATATAGGCCTTATTGTCTTCTAATATGTCTATCCCAACATTATCTCCAACTAGGGGTTTTTTATCTCTTACCCTAAAATTCCCCCTAGCCTTGGCCATATATACTTTTTCCTTTGTATCTACATAATAAATTTCTTTTTGGCTTTTAATTATTTTTGCAATCATTAGTTAACCTGATATACTCCATAAGATTCGTCATCGACTTGGACTTCAACACTTGTACCTGATGTAGATATAAATTTTAGAACTAAGATTCCTTCTTCGTTTAGGTCGGTTTTTGTGTGGTAGTCGTTGTATAGTAGGTCTGTTTGTTGGCCATTTTGATCGACTTTGTATACTTTTACGTTGAAGTTTTCGTTTTCACTTGCTACATTTAGCCTAATTTCAACTTCTCTATCTGGGGAAGGCTCTTTTTCTTTTTCTTCTTCTCCTAGAGAAATTACAAAGTCAATAGCTGAATCTTCTGCAACTTCAGTACCTGATCCTATAGACTGGCTCATTACAAGACCTTTTTGAGTGTCAGTTGAGTATTGGTAGTCAACATTTCTTACCCTTAAACTATTATTTCTTGCTGCATTTATGGCATCTTGTTCAGCCATACCTATATAGTTTCCTACCTTTACAATTTCTGTAGTATCTTCCTTGCCTACAGATATTACTAAATTGACTTCTGTACCAGCCTGTACTGATGTGTTTGATGAAGGAACTTGTCTTATTACCAGATCTTTTTCGACTGAGTTTGAATAATCCGTAGATGTGGTACCTAGCTTTAGGCCCACTTCTTTTAGGGTTTCTTCTGCTTGGCTTAGGTTCATATTCTTAAGTTCAGGCACCCTAACTTCTCTACCGGAAGATATTACAAGGTTTACTATAGTACCTTTTTTGGCCTTGGTGGATGCTTCTGGATCTTGGCTCATAACCTTGCCCTTTTCGTACTCATCACTTTCTGCGTTTCTCGAAATATTTGCTCTAAAACCTCTTCTTTCAAGCTGACTTACCGCTTGTTCTTCAGTTAAATTTACAACTGTTGGTATTTCTATTTCGTCAGAATTCATCCTATTACTAAAGAAATAAACTGATGCAACCAAGATAAAAGCTAGGAAAGCCAAAGGCCAAATTTTTATTGGATTTTTCTTTTTCTTATTTTTGATTTTTTTTTCACCAGCTGATACATAGACTGATTCTTTTTCGTCTTCATAGTCATCATGGATGACTTCTTTTTCTTTTTTTGGTACAACTATAGGAATTCTTGCTGTATCTTCAAAGCTTTCTTCGCCTCTAACTAAGGTTTCATCGTCTAGGGCTTCTATGAGCTCTGTTGCGTTTTGGAATCTCTCAGTTGGATCTTTTTTAAGTAGCTTCATAATTATATAATTAAGATGTTTTGAAAGATTTGGATTTAATTCCCTTGGAGGAACTGGATCATCCTGGATATGCATCACCGCTATACCTACAGAATTATCTGCATCAAAAGGCACCTTACCTGTTGCCATTTCATACATGACTGCCCCAAGAGAATAAAGATCAGATTTTAAATCAACAATCTTACCCTTGGCTTGTTCAGGGGAAATATAGTGGACTGTACCTAGGATTGAACTTGTATAAGTTATGGTGGCATTTGATGATACTCTTGCTATACCAAAGTCTGTTACCTTGCAAAGTCCAAATTTATCTATCAAAATATTTTGTGGTTTGATATCCCTGTGAACTATGCCAGAATCATGGGCTGATTTTAAGGCTTGGGCAATTTGTGTTGAATAATCAATTATATCATGATTTTCAAGGACCTTTTCACGATCTATAAGATCTTTTAAGGTCTCACCTTCTACATATTCCATAACTATGTATTGGATTAGTTTGCCATTTAGCATATCTTTTCCAATATCGTATACATTTACAATATTTACATGGGATAGTCTTGCCGCTGATTGGGCTTCATTTTCAAATTTTTTAGCAAATTCATCATCTTCGGCGTATTGGTCTTTTAAAACCTTTATAGCAACAAACCTACCTAATAGTCTGTCCTTGGCCTTGTAGACCTTGGCCATACCTCCTACGCCTATTTCTTTTATAATCTCATATCTATTATCTAATAGTATCGTATCCATAACAACCTCTTATAGTAAAATTGTGGTCACAGTAATATTATCCCTACCACCATGATTTATGGCTTCTTCTATAAGCCTGGTAGAAATCTGATAGGGATCTGACTGATCTTTTACTATTTCTTCTATCTTTTCATCTGTCAATTCATTTGTTAAACCGTCGGTAACCATAAGGACAATATCACCCTTATCCATATCCAGAGTCTTACTTTCTGGCACAATGTTAATTTCAGTACCTACAGCCCTTGTGATTGCAGATTTATTTATAAAGTTATCTGCCTCATCTTGGGTAATTGAACCACTATCTAAAAGATCATTTACCAAGGAGTGGTCGCGTGTTAAAAGTTCTAGGTGATTGTTTCTGTAAATATAAGCCCTAGAATCCCCTAAGTGGGTTAGGTGGTAGACCTTATTTTTATTATCAATGCATAGGCAAACTACGGTTGTGCCCATCTTGATATCTTCTTCTTTTTGCGATAGTTTATATATTTCTTCATTGGCAAAAAATATAGCCTCTTCAAGAAGTTTAGTATAGGAATCATAAGAACTTATATCTGCCTTTTTTATATATTCTATAAAAAGATTTACGGCAAGCTTGCTTGCTAGATCACCCTTACTATGACCTCCCATTCCATCTGCTACTATAAAAAAATCTAAGTCTCCTTGGCTAATATTAGAAAAGGAATCTTCATTTTCTTTTCTAATTTTGCCAATATTTGTAATCGTACTAAATTTCATCCTTACCTCGCATAATTATTTCTAAGCTGACCGCATGAGGCATCTATATCTTGCCCCATGGACCTTCTTATTGTTGCGTTTAGGCCTCTTCTTGTTAGTCTTTCTTTAAAGTCCTCAAGGACTCTAGCACCTGGTTTTTTGTGGTCAAATTCCTCGATTGGATTTAGGGGAATAAGATTGATATGAACATTTTTACCAAAAAGTAGACCGTGGAGATTTTCCACATCTTCATTTAAATTATTTACCTTATCAATTACCACATATTCAAAAGAAACCCTGCGGCCAGTTTTATCAAAATAATAATCTGTTGCCTCAATTAAAGATTTTATAGCATATCTTTTGGCAATTGGCATATATTGGGCACGTTTTTTATCGTCCGCATAGTGTAGACTTACGGCTAAATTTACGTCAAGACCAGTATCTGCAAGTTCTTTTATCTTTGGACTAAGACCTGATGTAGAAAGTGTTATAGACCTATGCGATAGATTTCTACCCTTTGGGTCTGTTATTACTTCTATAAATTTTTTGATATTTGAAAAATTATCTAAAGGCTCACCAATTCCCATTATTACAATGTTTGAAATAGGTTCATTTAACCTTTCTAAGAGGTAAACTTGTTCTATAAGCTCTGATACAGTCATATTTCTTGTAAGTCCCTTTTTGGTAGATGCGCAAAAAGTACATCCCATCCTACAACCAACTTGGCTTGAAATACAGATTGTAGACCTATTATTGTAGTCCATGTAAACAGCTTCTACTATATTTTTATCATCTAGTTCTAGTAGGTATTTTTTTGTAGAATCTACTTTTGACTCGTAAGTTTTTAAGACTTTTAGACCATCAATCTTAAAGTCCTTCTTAAGCTCTTCTCTCATAGTCAGGGGTAGGTCTGTCATCTGATCGAAGTCATTTAACCTATTTACATGCAGGGACCTAAAGATTTGCTTGGCCCTAAATTTTTGGTAGGACTTTTCCTTAAATAATTCTTCAATTTCTTCTATAGTTTTATCGTTTATACTAATCATTTATCTTCCTAAATTTGCTGATGAAAAATCCATCAGTCATATCTTCAAAGCTTTTATATTCAATAAAGTCTTTTCCATCGATTTTTATATGTTCTAGTTCTTTTATATCTAAAAGATATTTAAAATTATCCCTATTTTCTAAAGGTCCTATTGTACATGTAGAGTAAACTAGAAAACCGCCTGGCTTTAGGTATTTTATGGCCTGGTTAAGTATTTCTTTTTGAAGCTTAGCTAATCTTACAATCGTTTCCTTGTCTCTATTATATCTTATTTCTGGCTTTCTTCCTACCACTCCAAGTCCGGAACAAGGAGCATCTACCATAACATAGTCAAATTCATTTGAAAACTCTTCTACAAATGTTGATGCATCATAGTTTGTTAGGCTTATATTTCTTAGACCTAATCTTTCTATATTTTCATATATTAGGTCGTTTTTAGCCTCAGATATATCATTTGCGATAATTTCTGACTCGTTTTCCGTCCATTCACCTAGATAAGAAGTTTTTGTACCTGGCGCTGCACATAAATCTAAAATCTTTGTTCCCTTTTTAGGATTTAAGATCTCTACAGCTTTCATTGAAGACTCTTGCTGGATGGTAAAGTAGCCATCCTTAAAAAGTAAGCTATCAGCAAGTCCAGATGGGTTTTCTACAATTATGCTATTTTTAGAAATACTTCCTTCTTTTACTTGAAAACCTTCATTTATTAATTGAGAAATAAGATCATCTTTATTGGTTTTTAGCCTATTAATCCTGATACTTATATCTTTTATCCTATTTGCATCTCTTAGGTAGGCCTTGGTATATTCCATCCCATAAAAATCATAGATGTAGCGAGTAATCTCTTCTGGAAATGAATACCTAATCGAAAGACTTTTAACATCATCAGTTTCATAGATGGTAGAAACTTCTTTCTCATCCCTTATGAAATTCCTTAAAATTGCGTTTACAAAGCCAGCTGACCTCTTGTTTTTTTCCTTAGTTAAATCGACCAAATTATCTACTGTGGCATAATCCTTTGTTTCTAAAAAGTGTATATTATATATTCCTATTTCAAGGATTGTAAGCACATTTTTGTGGATTTTTTTAAGCCTGATATCAGAAAGTTTTCTAATCATATAGTCTATATAGATTTTGTTTTCTAAAACCCCGTAGACATTTTTTGTAACAAAGCCTAGGCTATCAGCGTGGCTAGCATAGGTGTTAATC
>CAMEGY010000001.1 GCA_945916625.1 uncultured Anaerococcus sp. | reverse complement strand
TTATTTGTACTTTACCTCAATTCTATACAAAAACTAATTGAATTAGTACCATATATATAAAAGTTCCTAGAGAAATCGATAAGAATAGTTTTTTGAATTTGGCATGGAGGATAATTACTGATAAGCTTGCAATTATCTCTGGAAGACCAAATGGGTATTCTAAGATATCAATATTCCTTAGGGCAAAGACCACAAAAAGTGGCATAAGGGCAAAAGGAAGGTATTTGCCGAAATATTTGACTAGGTCAGGTAATTCTTTTTTTGAGAAGAAAAAAAACGGTGTGGACCTAATCAAAAAAGTTGTTATAGCTGATGTCATTACTAAAATTAATACTCTAGTCATTTTTTACCTCGATTCTATCCCTAAGACCATAAAGACTTAGGACTATAAGAAGTAGGGCTGGGATCATAAACTTGCCTGGCTTAAAGATTAGAAGGGATATGATAGAAAGTGCAAGTCCTATCTTAAGTGGCTTGTGGTTTGGTGTGGCAAAATATTGCTCTACCAAAAGTACTAAAAATAGGGCTGTAAGGACAAAGTCCATTCCCATTGTATTAAAGCTTATAAGACCTCCAAGAAGTGCTCCAAGATAGGAAGCTAGGGCCCATACCAAGTAATTTATAATACCAATTGCTAGAAAAAAATCTGATTTATTTACATCTGTTGGTGGCTTGATTGATGTATCAAGGGCGAAGGTCTCGTCAGAAAGAGTCAGGATAAAAAGAAATTTTGACCTAGAATTTTTGTATTCTTTGATGAGGCTTACTCCATAGAACATCATCCTAATATTGACTGATAGGGTAAGAACAATAATTGCAATAATAGATATATCAGTCTTAAGTAGGGGTAGGATTACAAATTGCATGCTGCCAGCATAGATGGTTAGGGACATAAGTGGAGCAAAGATTGGATTTAGACCAGTTTGGCTAACCATAATGCCGTAGGTTACTCCAAGAAATATATAACCAATTATAACGGGTATAGTATAGGGGAGGGCCTTTATAAATGCTTTTTTCATATTGCTTCCTTTCTTTATGGTTTTTAAAGCCTTTTCTTTGTAAGAATTAAGTTTATTTAACTTAACACATACAAGAGCATTAGTAAATTACATATATTTTAACATAAATTTACAAAAAGTAAAGGATGGTTTGATTTTAGGCATTTAACTTGTATAATATAGCAGGTTAAATTAGAAAAACATGGCTTAATTTGATGAATTTGATAGGAGAGATCATGAAAAATTACGATATTATAGTTGTTGGAGCAGGAGCTGCTGGTGCATTTCTGGCCTTCGAGCTTACAAAACTTAACACAAAAAAGAAAGTACTTATTATAGATGGAGGCCGCAAGGTTGAAAATAGGTCTTGCCCAATTACAGATGGCAAGGTTGATCACTGTATAGGCTGCAAACCATGTAACATCATGTACGGTTTTGGGGGAGCTGGCACCTTATCTGACGGTAAATATAATATTACAACCAATTTTGGTGGAGATCTTCACCGCTATGTAGGCGAAAAAAAGGCTATGGATCTTATGGAGTACGTTGATAGTGTCCTAATGGGTTTTGATGGTGGAGATGATCTGGAATTATATAGCACTGATAAAAATGATTTAAAAACTAAGTGCCTACGCTATGACCTCCACCTATTAGACGCCAAAGTTCGTCATTTTGGTACTGATAGAAACAAAGTAATCCTCCAAAAAATGTATGATTATGTGAAAGATAAAGTAGATTTTGAATTTTCCACAATGGTAGAAGATGTAGAATTTGAAAATGGCAAATACATAGTAAAAACTGACAAGGATGAAGAATACTCTTCAGATGACTTAGTCCTAGCGGCAGGTAGGTCTGGTTCTAAGTGGATAGGAGATGTCTGCGATAAGTTTGGTATAAAATCTAAGAGAAACAGGGTTGATATAGGTCTTAGGGTAGAATTACCTGCAGAGGTTTTTAAACACATCACAGATGACGTTTATGAAGCAAAAATAATGTATCAAACCAAACAATACAATGATATAGTTAGGACATTTTGTATGAATCCTTATGGCCACGTGGTTACAGAAAATACCAATGGGATACTAACAGTAAATGGTCATTCCTTTACAGATCCTAAACTCCAATCACCAAACACAAACTTTGCTCTTTTAGTTACAAATAGGTTTACCGAGCCATTTGAAGATTCAAATGAATATGGAGAATCGATAGCAAAATTATCAAACATGCTAGGCGGGGGAGTTTTGATGCAAAGATTTGGAGACCTAGTTAAGGGTCGCCGTTCGTCAGAAAGAAGAATGGCAAAATCATTTACTAAACCAACCATGAATGCAACAGCAGGTGACCTATCACTTGTAATGCCAAAAAGACAATTAGATGACATAATCGAAATGATTTACCAACTTGATAAGATTGCACCAGGTATGGCAAATGACGATACACTTTTATATGGAATTGAAGTTAAATTTTACAACTCAGAAATAGAAGTAGATGAGAAATTTGAGTCAAAACAAAAGGGACTTTACTGTATAGGCGATGGCTCTGGTGCGACTCATTCACTCTCTCAAGCATCAGCTTGTGGTATAGAAGTTGCGAGGGTTTTAGCTTAATGAAATACTTCTATAGTCAAATAAAAAAAGACAATGGCATAGTTTTAAGGGGTGTAATAAACACCCCTGATGACTTTGATGCAAACAAAAAATATCTTACTGCAATTATCATCCATGGTTTTGGTGGAGATAGGAATGGTACAATAAACTTTAGACTTAACCATGCCAAATATCTGACAGAAAGAGGCTTTGTAGTCTTTAGGTTTGATTTTTCTGGATCAGGCGAATCTGATGGAGATTTTTATGACATGACAGTAAGCCGTGAAGAAAAAGAACTAGAGATGATCCACGACTTTGCCAAGATGAAATACTTTGTAGACAATGACAAAATTTATTGGATAGGGCACTCACTTGGGGGAGTATTATCAAGTCTAATGGCTTATAAACTTAAGCCAAAGGCCATGGTGCTTTTAGCCCCAGCAAGCGATATGAATAACAAGGATTATCTCAAAGTTATGGCCAAAACTGTCTTCGAAGGTGAGATAAAAAATGCAAAAAAACTTGAAAATAACAAAACCTATGAAGAGATGATAGCAAAAATAGAAGATGCAGATATAGGTGGAGTTAAGATTCACAAAAATTTCCTAATAGATTTTATTAGAAAAGATATTTATGGAAGTGCAAGCAAATACCATGGCAAGGTCCTTATTATAAGGGGGACAAAAGATAGCCTAGTATTTAAAGATTCAAATGAAAAACTTCAAAAAGCCTATGAGGATGCTAGATATGAAGAGATAAAAGGTGCAGACCATTCATTTACAAATGAAGAGCACAGAAAATATCTTTATGAAAGGTCTTATAAGTTCTTAAATGAAAATTAGTTGCCACGAAAGTGGCTTTTCATTTGCAAAAAAAGATGAAAACAATCAAAAATCGGTTATAGTTAAAGTATGGAAAAAATACTAATTACCACTAGTTTCGGTCTTGAAAGTCTGATTAAATTTCAGCTAAGAGATATGGACTATAAAGATTATGAAGTTAGTGATGGGATGATTAGCTTAAAGGGCTCTTTATCTGACATAGCAAAATTAAATATCAACCTGAAGCACGCTGATAGGGTATATCTGGAGCTTGATTCATTCAAGGTTTTAGAATTTGATGACCTCTATGAAAAGGTCAAGAAAATAGATTGGCAAGATCTATTAACAGCAGATAGCAATTTTATCGTAAATGCGAGATCTTATAAGTCAAAACTATTTTCCCTAAGATCTATCCAGTCAATTTCAGAAAAGGCTATAATTGATAAGCTAAAAACTTATTACAATAAATCTTTTTTTGAAAAATCAGCCGAAAGGGTAAATATTGAAATAATGATTGATAAAAACATTGCCAAGGTTGTAATAGATACATCTGGTGATGGTCTCCACAAAAGAGGTTATAGGGAAGATTCTGTAAAGGCTCCTCTTAGAGAAAACCTTGCAGCAGCCCTAGTTGACCTATCTTTCTATAATCCTGATAGGTTTTTATTTGATGGATTTTGTGGATCGGGCACAATCCTTATTGAAGCTGCAAGGAAAGCAAGAAATATCGCCCCAGGAATTGATAGGGACTTTGATTTTACGAGCTTTAAATTTATGGATCCTAAAATATATAGTAAAGCCAAGAAAGAAGCTATGGAGAAGATAGACTATTCTAAAAAACTCCATATACTAGGCTCAGATATATCTGGTAGGGCTATTTCCCTTGCCAAGCAAAATGCAATAAATGCTGGTGTTGAGGAAGATATTTCCTTTATAACTAGAGATTTCTCTAAGATTGCCATATCTGATGATTATGGGGTCTTTATATCAAATCCTCCTTATGGAATGAGGCTTGCTGATACTGACCTTAAGGATATATATAGGAAGATAAATGATAAGCTTATGGGACTTGATTCCTGGTCCCTATACTTTATAACAGCAGATGAAAAGTTTGACAGGAACTTTAAGAGAAAATTATCCAAAAAAAGAAAATTATATAATGGTGGCCAAAAGGTAGATTTCTATCAATATTTTGGCAAGAGACCGGAATAAGGAGGACGTCATAACAGCAGAAAATAATAAAAAGAAATCTAGGGCATTTACCCTGATAATTCTTGTACTAATAGCACTTTATTTGATTGTTACTGTAATATTTAGCTTCATAGCCCTACCAAATACCTATGTAAATGGGAGAAATATTTCCTATGCTTCTAAAGATGAAGCCTTAAGAAAACCTTCAGAACCATTTACAATCACAATCAAGGGTAGGGATGAAAGAACTGCCACAATAAATCTAAAGGATATAGATTATATGGCAAGTATTCCAAATTCAGCATCAATTGATCAAAACCCATTCAAATGGCCACTTGCCTTTGCAAATATTGATAATGATGAATTTAGCTTTGACTATAATATCAAATATGACGAAGATAAACTTCAAAAAAATATAAAGAACCAAGCCTTGATAAACAAGGTAGAAGAGCCAGTAAACGCAACTCTTAAGTATGAGGATGGCGAATTTAAGATTATCCCAGAAGTGATGGGAAATACAATTGATAATAAGAAACTAAATGCAAAAATAAAAGATGCAATCTATAATCATAAGGAGGAAATAGTCCTTGAGGATGATGATTACATCAACCCTACTGTCAGAAATAATTCTGAAGAGCTTAAAAAACTTTTGGCAGACGCTAAGACCATAGAAGGCATGAAAATTGGCTTCAATTTCAATGGCTATGACTTTAAGCTTGAAGGCCAAGATTTTATCGATATGTTTGATACAGACAAGGGTTCTTATGAGCTTAATTATGATAAGCTAACCCAATATGTATCAGAAATTGCAGAAGAAACCAATACCTATGGCAAAAACAGGACCTTCAATGCAACAGGAATAGGTAAGATAACTGTAAACCCTGGTGTATATGGTTTTATTTTAGACGTACCAGCTACTGTAGATAAGGTATACGAACTTGTAAATGAGAGAAAGTCTGGCAATGTTGAGCCTGTCTACGAAAGAGCAGGTTTTTCAAGAGAAGCTGACGGGTCTGATATAGGGTCTACCTATGTAGAGGTTGATATTTCTCGCCAATACATGTGGCTATATATAGATGGGCAGGTTGTTTTAGAAACATCTATTGTAACAGGTATGCCTAATACTACAAAGTGGGCAACAAATGTTGGGGTGGGTTCAATCCTATCTAAGGCAACAAATCAAACCCTAAGGGGGGATAGCTTTGATGGTTCGAGATATGCTACTCCGGTAGATTATTGGATACCGATAGGTTGGGATGGAGAAGGCTTCCACGATGCACCTTGGAGAGGTGGATTTGGTGGCAATATCTATTATTCAAATGGCAGCCACGGTTGTTTAAATATGCCACCAGCTATGGCAGGCAAGCTATTTGAACTAGTACCTTTTGGTGCTCCAGTTGTAGTATATGAATCAAGCACATCAAACTCACCAGCTATGAGTTATTAGGAATAAAGATGATAAAGATAAAAAATGTAACATATACCTATCCAGGTATTGATGATGAAAACGAGGGCAAAACTGCCCTCGAAAATGTATCTATAGATATAAATAAGGGAGACTTTGTGGCAATCCTAGGCCACAACGGCTCTGGCAAATCTACTTTAGGCAAACTTTTAAATGCCCAGATCAAACCGACTAGGGGTGAAATCTTAATAGATGAAATCTCAAGTGCGGATGAAGATAGCGAATGGGAGATTAGAAAAAAATGCTCTATGGTATTTCAAAATCCCGACAACCAGATGGTAGCAACCACAGTTGAAGAAGAAGTAGCCTTTGGACCAGAAAACCTAAGGGTAGAACACCCTGAACTAAGACAAAGAGTAGATAGTGCCTTAGAACAAGTTGGTATGTTAAAATATAGGCATAGAAATCCTTCCAACCTATCAGGGGGTCAAAAGCAAAGGGTATCTATAGCAGGTGTCATTGCTATGCTATCAGACTATATAATTTTTGATGAACCAACAGCTATGCTAGATCCCCAAGGTAGGAAGGATGTAATGAGACTAATACAAAGTCTAAATAAAGACTATAACAAGACTATTATATATATTACTCACTACATGGAAGAAGCTGTTCTTGCGGATAAAATTGTGATCTTAGATAGTGGGAAAAAAGCCCTTGAAGGAGATGCCAGAGAAGTATTTTCTCAGGTAAAAAAGATGAAAGAGCTTGGCCTAGACGTTCCTCAAGTTACTGAAGTAGCTTATGGTTTAAGCCAAAAGGGAATCAAATTTGACCAGCTTCCTTTGACAATAGAGGAGTTTTTAGAAAACTTATGAAAATAGAACTAAACAACGTTGATTATATTTATAATGAGGGATTGCCTAACGAGGTATATGCCCTTAAGGATATAAACCTAGAAATTAATAGCAAGGAAGTAATAGGACTAATAGGTCAAACTGGATCAGGAAAATCAACCCTTGTCCAGCTGTTAAACGGTCTTTTGATACCTACAAATGGTGATGTAATAATAGACGGGAATAATTCTAAGGAAAAGAGCAAAAGAAAGGCCTCCAGATTTAAGGTAGGCCTTGTATTTCAGTATCCTGAAAACCAACTTTTTGAAGAAACAATATCAAAAGATATAGCCTTCGGGCCTAAAAATATGGGCTTAAAAGAAGACGAGATAGATTTAAGGGTGAAAGAAGCCATGGCCAAGGTAGGTCTTGACTACGAAACTTATAAGGATGTATCACCTTTTGAAATATCTGGTGGCCAGCAAAGAAGGGTAGCAGTAGCAGGCATACTATCAATGAACCCGAAAGTCCTTGTTTTAGATGAGCTTACAGCTGGTCTTGACCCAATTGGTCGTGATGAAATTTTTAAAGAACTTATGAAAATTTATGAAGCAGACGACGAGCTTACAATTGTCCTTGTAAGTCACTCTATGGAAGATGTGGCTGAATATGTAGACAGGGTAATAGTGATGAATGATGGGAAAGTCTATTCTGACAAGTCAACTTTTGATACCTTCACTTCTGTAGACCTTGATAAAATCGGTCTAGATGTACCGCAAATTACCAAATTTATGAGAGAGTATAAGAAAGTAAATCCTGATGTGGATGATAAAATATATACTGTTGATAAGGCAATTGATGAATTATACAAACATCTAGGAGGCAAAAATGGCTAATATTACAATAGGACAATACCTACCCTTTGATAGTTTTGTCCATAGGCTAGATCCTAGGGTTAAAATAATCGGGGTATTTTTATATATTATAACCATATTTTTTGTAAAAGATTTTCTTACTTATATACCCTTTGTGATTTTATTAGTAGCCTTACTAACAATTTCAAAAATTCCCTTTAAGGCAATTTTAAAGTCCCTTAAGCCTTTGATTTTTATAATAGTTTTGACGGGTATTATAAACCTTGTTACAACACCAGGTAAGGAACTTTTCTCAATTTGGAAAATCACAGTTACAGAAGAAGGTGTATATAGGACAGCCTTTACAATTCTAAGACTTGTACTAATAATCCTGTCAACATCAGTTCTAACCTACACAACAAGTCCAATGGAACTAACCTATGGACTTGAAAAACTATTCTCACCCCTAAAGAAATTCGGTTTTCCAGCAGGGGAGCTTGCCATGATGATTTCTATCTCTCTAAGATTTATACCAACTCTTTTTGACGAGGCAAACAAGATAAAGATGGCGCAAATGGCAAGGGGAGCAGATTTTGAATCTGGAAACATTATAGATAGGGCCGTATCTATGATTCCACTATTGGTACCACTATTTATAAATGCCCTAAAAAGATCAAGTGATTTGGCAACTGCCATGGAAGCAAGACTTTATAGGATAGGTGAAGAGAGAACTAAGCTTAATGATATAAGTATGGATAGGACAGACTGGATAAGCCTGATAGGTTTTAGTATTTTCTGTCTAATTATAATAGTTTATTATTTTATATGATTAAAAACATACTTTTAGAGTTAGCCTTTGACGGGAGAGACTTCAAAGGCTACCAGTATCAAATAGACCAAAGAACAGTAGAAGAAGAGCTTAAGAAAGCTATAAATGAAATAACAGGTGAGAATAACAGAGTTATAGCCTGTGGAAGGACAGATGCAGGAGTCCATGCCAGGAAGTTTTTTATAAACTTTCTTACAGCAAGTGAGATTTCAGGAAGGGGCTTTGCCTACCATCTTAGGCCACATTTACCTGATGATATCCTAGCCCTAGCTTCAAAAGAAGTGGGGCTTGATTTCCATGCTAGGTTTTCTTGCAAAACAAAAACCTATAGGTACGTAATAAACCTAGAAAAAGATCCTCATCCAATCTATAGGTCTTATATGGAAAATATTAGCTATAAGCTGGATTATGACTTACTATATCAGGGGCTTTCGCTTCTAAAGGGTGACCATGACTTTAAATCTTTTATGAAAGAAGATAAAAATCTTGAAATTAACACGCAAAGAAGGATTGATGATTGTTATTATGAGTTAGAAAAAAATAAACTTTCGATTTATTTTAAGGCAAATTCTTTCCTTCATAATCAAGTGAGGATAATGACAGGAAGCCTAATTGAACTTGCTAGGGGTAAGATTAGTATGGATGATTTTAAGGCTTATTTTGATAAAGACAACAAAAAACGAGCGAATCCAACCCTAAGTCCGACAGGCCTATATTTGTGGGAGGTAGAATATTGATTGTAATAGACGTTATAAAAGAGTTTAAGACACTTATAATATTGATATTTACTATATTGTCCGTATTTTTTGTAAAAGATACATATATGTTAGGACTCTTTATTGTCTTATCTTTATTTCTTATAGGGCTTAGTTTTTATATCAAAACTAACCAATTAGTTATAAGCAAAAATATTTTTTACCTAATAATTGCAAGTCTTAATGTATTTACTTTGTTTTTTGTGATACAATATTTAGTACAAGGACAAATATCATCTAAGGTCTTAGAAAAAATTTTTGACATTTTTCTAGTGAGAGCTAATCCCTTATTGTATGTAGGTTGGATATTTATCCTAACATCAGGACTTATAATTTTTGAAAAACTAGGTGGTGGCGAGAGTGGACGATAAAAAGATAAAAATCGATGAAGAATTAATTGAAGATAAAAGCGATAACAAAGAAAAGAAATCAAATAGAGATAAAAAAGAATCAGTTAAAAGGCTATATGCAATAAATAAAAAGAACCTAATTTTTGGAATAATTGCTGTAATTTTGATAAGTTTGGTTATTTTTATGATAAGGCAAAGGAAAAATGCATCTATCCAAAACAATGCAACAACTAGTCAGATAGATGAGAATTCTTACAACCAATCAAGGATTATGAGGGTTGACTTAAATAAGATAAAATCAATTGACTTTGACCTAGGTACAGCAGATGTTAGAATCCAAAGATCGAATACCAACCCTTATATTGAATATACTGAGCTATTTAGGGGTGAGGATAATGCATATCTTCTTGATGTAAGCTTTCAGGACGGTGTCCTAAAGCTTAAAAACAAGCTAGAAGGTAAAGAGCTTTATATGAAGGATAAAATTCCTATAGTAAGGATTTTCCTCCCATCCACAGGCGGTATCGAAGAAATCAAAGGCACAATTGGTGCGGGCGACGTCAAAATCGATGACCTTGAGGTAAAGAATTTTGACCTTAGGATAAAGAGCGGAAATATAAGTTTAAATAACGGATTTTTCCAAGGGTCTATCAAAAATGAATCGGGATCTATAAATCTTGAAAAAAGCGAATTATCAAACACCAAACTCACTACAGTGACAGGTGATATTATAATCAAACAATCGAAACTTGGAAATAGGCTTGATTTTACAACACAAACTGGAGATATCCTTATAGAAGCCAAGGATACCATTGATAATTATAATATAAGTGCAAACTTAGAAGTGGGTAACTTTGTTCTTGGAAATATATCTTATAGGAATATCAAAGATGGCTATATTTCAGATAATGGAGCAAAGAACAACATAGACCTCAGGACAAAAATTGGAGATATTGTCTTTAATAGGGGTGAAGGTGCAACTTTAGAAAATGAAGAGTACCTAACTAATGATACTAAGATAGAAAATGATGAAGACAATGCCCTAGAAAGAAATATCGATAGGACTGAGAAAGAAAACAAGAAACGCAAGGAAAAAGAAGAAGAAGAGGAAAATCTCGAAGAAAACTTAGAAGAGGAAGAAAATAATTAAGTCTTAGGGCTTAATTATTTTTTTGTAAGTGAAGTATGGATATAGAATTAACAAACAACTTAAAAAAATATTTCGGTTTTGACTCCTTTAGAGAAGGGCAAAAAGAAATCATAGAAAAAATCATGGAGGGAAGGGACGTTCTTGGAGTCTTACCAACTGGTGGTGGCAAATCTATCTGCTACCAGCTTCCTAGCCTGATGAAAGACGGGATCACGCTCGTAATATCTCCTCTTATAAGTCTTATGAAAGACCAAGTCGATACCCTAAGGGAAGATGGGATAGAGGCAAGCTTTATCAATTCCAGTCAAGATTTTGACACCTATAAAAAGACATTGAACAAGGCAAGAAAAGGAGAAATTAAGCTTCTATATATCTCTCCTGAGAGATTAGAAAATGAGTATTTTAGAAGCTTTCTAAAAAGCATAAAACTTAATTTTGTGGCAGTTGACGAGGCTCACTGTATTTCACAATGGGGTCATGATTTTAGGCCATCATATAAACTAATTACGGACCTTTACGAAATACTTGGAAGGGATATTCAGATAGCAGCTTTTACAGCAACAGCCACAAGAGAAGTTAGGGAAGATATTATAGATAATCTAGACCTAAAAGATCCTTTTGTAAAAGTTACTGGCTTTGATAGGCCAAATCTTAAATTTATAGTTAGAAAACCAAAAGATAAGCTTAAATTTATCAATAATTATCTAGAAGACCACGAGGGTGAATCGGGTATAATTTATGCCTCTACAAGAAATAGGGTCGATAAATTATACAAAAATCTTAGAGCAATGGGTGTGAGCGTAGTCAAATACCATGCAGGACTTACAGAAAAAGAGAGGCAAAAAGCTCAGGAAGACTTTATCTTTGATAAAAAAGATATAGTTGTAGCAACAAATGCTTTTGGCATGGGTATAGATAAGTCTAATGTTAAATTTGTAATCCACCTAAATATGCCAAAAGATATGGAATCCTACTACCAGGAGGCAGGCAGGGCTGGTAGAGATGGGCAAGTGGCTGATTGCATACTTCTTTATTCCGCCCAAGATATCATTATAAATAAGCACCTTATAAACCAAAGTACAAATCTCAGCTACAAAAGAATTCAACTTGAAAAGCTTCAGACAATTATAAATTACGTCAATACCTCAAGGTGTTTGAGAACTTTTATCCTAGATTATTTTGGTCAAGACCATAAAGATGAATGTAATTTTTGTTCAAATTGTCTAGATGACATTATAAAAGAAGATAAAACGGTAGAAGCACAAAAAATCTTATCTTGTATTTATAGACTTAATCAGAGATACGGGATAAATACGGTAGTTGATTGCCTAAAGGGTTCAAAGAACAAAAACTCCAAGGATAAAAACTTAGAGTCTATTTCGACTTATGGCTTAATGAAGGATATAAATTCAAAAGAGATTAAGGATTTAATTGGAAACTTAATTGCAGATGGCTATATAAGGGTATCTGGTCTGGACTATCCAATCCTTGCTCTTACAGAAAATTCTAAGAAAATTTTATTTTCAGAAACTAAGTTTTTTGCAAGAAAAACAGAAGTTACAAAGTCTCACAAACATAAAAGTGTAGATCTTTCAAGCGAAGAAGACCAAGAGCTTTTTGAAAGACTTAGAAAACTTCGACTAGACCTATCAAAGCTTAGAAAAATACCACCTTTTATAATATTTTCCGACCAATCTCTTAAGGACATGGCGGCTAAAAAGCCAAAAACAGAAGAAGAATTTCTAAAGATAAAAGGAGTGGGTGAGAAAAAACTTATTCAATACGGAGATATTTTTATAGCAGAAATAAAAGACTACGAAGTGACTTTTTAATAAAAATCGTCCCACAATCATTTTGCTAACTTATCTAGCAAATCCAGATTAGGGACGATTTTTATTTATTATTTATTTGTTTGTTTGTTTTAAATTTATTTCTTATTAGTCTTTACATAACCTAACATTAGGGCAAGACCTACTATACTCATTATCGTTGAGATTACGAAAGCAAGGCCGTATGAGCCTGATGAAGTCTTGATGTTTGAAGCAAGGGAAGGACCAACTATAGCTGCTACACCGTAGGCTGTGAACATGAAGCCATAGTTAGAACCGGCGTTTTTAGCACCCCAGTTTTCTGCAGTGATTCCAGGATAAGAACCTAAGAATCCACCGAATGAAGATGCGATTAATACTAGACCAACAACTGCTGTCCATGATCCAAGCTGTGGGTTTAGGTAGACTAGGACAAGGCCAATAGCAGATGCAACAAACATCAGGATTACAGTTTTGTACCTACCGAGTTTATCAGAGATTGATCCCCAAGCGATTCTTCCAAGCGTGTTAGAAAGGCCAACCACCATTACTATTAAGGCTGGTTTTCCAAGCTCGTAGTCTGTAGCAATATTTGCAGCGTGACCTATAACCATCATGCCTGCAACTGCTGCAAGTACGTATATTGCCCAAAGTAGCCAGAATTTTCCTTCTCTTACCATTTCATTCCAGGTTTTGTCAGATGAATCTACACTTACCTGTCCAGCATTTTCTACAATAGGTGCCTCCTTCATTACAAAAGAAGCTATAATAATTACTAAAAATAGAGCTGTACCCATTATCTTGAAGGTAGTAGAAATTCCGTATTTTTCGATTAGAGAGTTGGCAACTGGAGCAAGTATTATCGCACCCGATCCGAAGCCTGCAGCAGTAAGTCCTCCTGCCATACCCTTTTTATCTGGAAACCATTTCACTCCAGCACTTGTTGCTGCGCCATAGCCAGCTCCAATACCTAGACCAGCAAGGATACCATAGCTTAGGTAGAGCATTGGAATCGATTTTGCGAAACCAGTTGTAAACATACCAAGTCCAAATAGGACTCCACCGATAAATACTACTTTTTTAACCTGTCTATTGTCAACCATCTTTCCAAACAAAATCATACCAAGAGGTACCATTGCAAAAGAAATTGAATATGCAAGGGAAGTTTGGGTGATAGCCCAGGTTGGGTTTTCAGCTAAGAGCGCTTGTTGGTAAACTGACCATGCATAGCCCGATCCTAGAGCAAGGTTGGTTAGAATAGCTGCCAACAAAATTAGCCAACGATTTGTTTTTTTCATATATTTCTCCTATAAAAATATTTAGATAAGTATTATCATTCTTATCTATCTTGATTGTTTTATACCCTTGAAATACTTTGTTAAACACTTTTTTAATATTTTCTTAATTCAGATTGCTAAATAATATTAACAAATAATAGAAATTAAAAAGAGATGCTTATATGATAGTTTTATCAAAATTAAGCATCTCTTAAATTAGCATTTAATTTTATCTACTCTTATAAGAGTTGGATTCCCTTGTTGGCAAGGGTCCTTCTTTGATCATCTGGCCAATAGGATACTTGGACTTCTCCTATATGGGACTTTTGTAAAAAGAACATACAAAGCCTTGATTGGCCAATTCCTCCACCTATAGTTTGAGGTAGTTTATCATCAAGGAGCATCCTATGGTAGTCGTATTTTAATCTGTCTAGGTTTCCTGATAGCTTTAGTTGCTCATTTAACCTTGCACTATCGACCCTGATACCCATTGATGATAGTTCTAGGGCATCGTCTAGGACAGGATTGTAGACAATTATATCCCCGTTTAGTAACCAGTCATCATAATCTGGTGCCCTATTGTCGTGCTTATCGCCATTAGAAAGTATGGTACCAATTTGTGATAAGAAAACTGCTCCGTATTCTTTGGCAGCTAGCTTTTCCCTTTCTTTTGGGGTCTTGTCTGGATATTTTTGAAGAAGTTCTTCGCTTGTCATAAACCTTATCTGATCTTTCAAGAGTTTGCTTCTTGTAGGAATTAGGCCGCAAAGGTATTCGTCTAAGCTCTTCATAGTCCTATAGATTATTTCAACTACCTGCTTTAGGTAGGATTCTGTCCTATCTTCCTTGTTTATAATAAGCTCCCAGTCCCACTGATCCACATAAAATGAGTGGGTATTATCTGGCTCTTCACAGGCTCTGATTGCGTTCATGTCAGTGTAGAGGCCCTCGTGGAGTTTGAAATTGTACTCTTTTAGGGCATATCTTTTCCATTTAGCAAGAGAATGGACAATTTCCATTTTTTCGTTATCAGCTTCAGGAAGCTTAAAGGAAACGGGTTCTTCTACACCATTTAGGTTGTCATTTAGGCCTGATTTTGTTGATACAAAAAGTGGGGCAGATACTCTTTTTAGATTTAGGTTATTGGCTAGGTTAATCTGAAAATAATCTTTTATTTCTTTTATTAAAACTTGGGTCCTATATAAGTCTTCATTTGATTTATAATCTTCTGGTATTATTAATTTCATTAATTTTCTCCATATCTAATTTCGCAAACTTTCTACTATTTTACTTCATTTATCATAAAATAAAAATCTATAAATTTAGGCTAATTGATGAAAAAGTTTGCATATAAAATATAACTTGACTAATAGTTTAATAGCTGTATAACTATGTCAGAAATGATGTTAAAAATATTTTACATTTATAATTGCTTATAAGCATCATTTACTTTTGTACTAGGATAAATAAATATTTTGTCACCGATAGGGGTGACTTTTTCTTTATCCAAAATAAAATAGGAGAGATAATGGAAAGTAAATTTAAAGAATTGTTTCAATTTGAAGGTAAGGTGCCAACAAAAGAAGCCTTCCCTCTAGCCCTCCAACACGTTATCGCTATGATAGCAGGTTGTGTTGCACCAGCTTTGATATTTGCTCAAGCAGCAGGTCTTAGCCATGAAGATAGTATCATAATTGTCCAAATGGCCCTGATAGGATCAGCTCTTACCACATTTATTATGCTGTATCCAATAGGCATTTTAGGTAGTAGACTTCCAGTAATCTACGGTGTATCCTTTGCTTACATACCAACCATGATTGCACTTTGTAGTCAGTTTGAGACGGCAGGACCTACTGGCATTGTAGCTGTTGTCCTAGGAAGTCAGCTTATAGGTGCCCTTGTTTCGGTTATATTTGGTCTTGCCCTTAAGTACATAACACCATTTTTCCCACCACTTGTTTCGGGGACTGTAGTTTTGGCAATCGGTCTTACCCTATATCCGGTAGCTCTTACAAATATAGGTGGAGCAGGATCAGTTACAGCACCTGGTTGGGGTGCATGGCAATATTGGCTTGTAGGCATTATCACCCTTCTTGTTAATGTAGGGCTAAATCATTTTGGAAAAGGCATTACCAAACTATCTTCAGTATTATTTGCTATGGTTGTGGGATATGTAATTGCATTTTTCTTTGATATGGTCGACCTATCACCAGTTAAAGATGCGGGATGGATTTCGGTTGCGGCCCCAATGCATTTTGGTCTTAAATTTGATATTTCTGCCATAATTTCCTTTGTAATTATCTTTATGGTTACCTGTATAGAGGGAATTGGAGATATGTCATCAACAACTATAGGTGGTATGGATAGGAGTCCAACAGCTGATGAATTAAGAGGTGGTATTGTTGGTTTTGGTGTGGCAAATATAATAGGTTCTTTTATAGGATGCCTACCTACGGCTACTTTTTCACAAAACGCTGGTATCGTATCTGTAAATAAGGTCATAAATAGAAGGGTGTTTTTCCAAGCTGGTCTAATTATCCTAATAGCTGGCTTTATGCCAAAGCTATCATCCCTTCTGACAACTATCCCAGCGCCAGTAGTTGGTGGTGCAACACTTTCAGTATTTGCAGCTATTACTATGAATGGAATAAGAATGATAACAGAACAACCACTTACAGTTAGGAATACTTCTATAGTAGGAATCTCAATTGCAATTGGTTTTGGCTTTACAACTATAGTTGCAACAGCAGATCAGGCAGGGGTTAACTTTATGCCAGAAGCTCTTAAAAATGCTATCGGTGTATCACCAGTTGTCCTTGCAGCAATCACATCCATCCTTATGAATATAGTAATTCCTGAGACAGAAGCAGATAAAAAAAGAATCTATAATTGAAGATGTCTTAGAAAAATAATAAAAGGATATAACAAAAATATATTCTATAAGACAAGCGAGACTTTTTTAACAAAGAAAGGTCTCGTTTTTTTGTGTCTTTATATTTTACAAACTCTTTACAAAGACTTAAAACCTATCAAATAATCAGTGGGTATCATAGACTTAAAGTTAAAAAAAGATAAACTTAAGGAGTTAAAAAATGAAAATTACAAATAAGAAGATTTTAGCAGCAACACTTTCCCTAGGTCTAATCCTAGCAGGATGCGGTAAAGAAGAAAAACCAGCAGAAGAACCTACTCAAACAGAGACAGCTGAAACAACAGAAACAGCTCAACCACCAGCAGAAGAGAAAGAAAGCGAAACTGAAACAGCAAACGCTGAAGACTATGACTTTACAGTAGTTTCTCGCGAAGATGGCTCTGGTACAAGAGGGGCTTTCATAGAACTAGTTGGTCTTGAAGAAGAAGTAGACGGCGAAAAAGAAGATATGACAACCCAAGAAGCTGTCGTTCAAAACTCAACCAACGGTGTAATGCAAACAGTAAGCCAAGATGCAGAAGCAATCGGCTATATCTCACTTGGTTCCCTAAATGATACGGTAAAACCTGTTAAAATCGAAGGTGTTGAAGCTACAGAAGAAAATATTCTAAATGGCTCATACAGAATCTCTAGACCATTTAACCTAGGATTTAAAGAAGCAGAACTTAATGATCTTGCAAAAGACTTCTTAAAATTCTGTATATCTGAAGATGCTCAAGCTCTAACACTTGAAGAAGGCTATGTTCCACTTCAAGAAACAGAAAAATACGAAGCAGCAGGTACAAGCGGCAAGCTAACAGTAGCGGGGTCAACATCTGTAACCCCACTTATGGAAAAAATGGCAGAAAAATACCAAGAACTAAACCCAGATGCAACAATTGAAATCCAATCAACAGGTTCATCTGCAGGTATAGAAGCAGTAATCGATGGTTCAGCTGACATAGCAATGGCATCAAGAGAACTAAAAGATGAAGAAAAAGAACAACTTGCTGTAGAAGTAATCGCAACAGACGGTATAGCTGTAGTAGTTAACAAAGAAAGCAAGGTAGAAGACTTAACACTTGAAGAATTAAAACAAATCTTCAAAGGTGAACTTACAAACACAAGCGAACTAGGAAAATAATATGACAAAGATAAGAGAAAAAATCGGTGAGATAATTTTTCTCTTGTCTGCAGTATTGTCCGTATTTCTGATACTTCTTATAATTTACTTCATATTTTCTGAAGGAATTAAGTTTGTAAATGAATACGGACTTTTAAAATTCATAACCGGTAAGGCTTGGAAACCAACTGCAGGCAATCCTAGATTTGGTATTAAGCCAATGATAGTAGGATCAATTATCGTAACCAGTTTATCAACCCTAATAGCCCTACCATTTGGACTTGCAATTTCAGTTTTTATGGCCTATTACTCAAAAAAATCATATGGATTTTTAAAATCACTTATAAACCTAATGGCAGCAATTCCATCAGTAGTATATGGTTTCTTTGCCATGATGGTTCTAGTACCCCTAATCAAGGATTTATTTGATATAAAAAGTGGTATGAACATGCTAACAGCATCAATTTTACTTGCTGTAATGATTCTTCCAACTATGGTAAATATTTCAGAAAACTCACTAAGGCAAGTCCCAAAGACCTTTATGACAGGCTCTCTTGCCCTTGGTGCAACAAAAGAAGAAACAATCTATAAGATTTTGATTCCTTATGCTAAATCTGGTATTTTTTCATCAATTATCCTTGCAATAGGTAGGGCAATCGGTGAAACCATGGCAGTTTATCTTGTAATAGGAAACCAGCCAATTATGCCATCATCAATCTTTAAAGGTGTAAGGACCCTTACAACCAACATTGTCCTAGAAATGGGCTATGCAGCAGGAATGCACAGACAGGCCCTAATTGCAACAGGTATGGTTTTATTCGTATTTATACTGATAATTAATATAATCTTCAATATAATAAGAAATAAAACCGAAGAGAAACTATAGGAGAGTTTATGAGTAAATTTTTTAAAGGGCTAATAATATTCTTTACAACTTTGGGCTTCACTACGTCTGGGATTATTATTGCCTATATTTTATTAAAGGGTATTCCAAATATAAGTCCAGGCTTATTTGCACTTACTTATACTTCAGAGAATGTTTCTCTAATGCCTGCCCTAATTACTACCCTAATTACAATTATATTGACCTTGATATTTGCCCTCCCAATAGGGATTTTCACAGCTATCTACCTATCAAACTATGCCAAAAATAAGTTACTAATTAAAGCTGTTAGGTTTTCTACAGAAATCCTATCATCTATACCATCAATAGTATTTAGTTTGTTTGGTTACTTATTTTTTGTATCAGCTAGCGGTAGAGGACTTGGTATGCAGTACTCACTCTTCGCAGGATGTCTCACTGTTGCCATAATGGTTCTTCCTACAATTATAAGGACAACAGAAGAAGCAATTCTTACAGTCAACCCTCTCCAAGCCCACGCATCACTTGCCCTTGGAGCTACAAATATTCAAACAATATTTAAGGTTGTTTTGCCAGATGCAATGGATGGTATCCTTGGCGGTATTTTCCTATCAACAGGTAGGATTGTCGGTGAATCAGCTGCCCTAATTTTCACCATGGGATCTGTACCAAATATACCAAAAGGATTATTTAATTCAGCAAGAACAATGGCTGTCCACATGTACGTCTTATCCAGCGAAGGATTTCACGTCAAGGAAGCCTATGCGACAGCAGTCCTATTATTAGTTTTTGTAATACTGATTAACTTTGTATCTACAAAAATAACTAAAAAAATCGTAAATTCTTAGGAGAGATAAATGGATCAAATAAAAACAGAAAAATCTGTTTCGGAAAAAGACCTTGAAAAAAAGGCCATGAAAATAAGCGAAAGAAATAGACAAATATTTAATGATAGAAAAGTAATAGACACACCAACACAGATCTTAGTCAAAGACCTTAATCTTTGGTATGATGATTTCCAGGCCCTAAAAAATATAAATATGGATATTAAAAAAGGAAAAATCACCGCTTTTATAGGCCCTTCTGGATGTGGGAAGTCAACAACACTTAAATGCTTCAACCGAATGAACGACCTTGTTGATTCGTGTAGGATAGAAGGTTTAATAGAAATAGAAGGTCAAGATATATACAAAAAAGATGTAGATGTCGTAAATCTTCGTAGAAATGTAGGCATGGTATTTCAGGCACCAAACCCATTTTCTAAATCAGTCTATGATAATATAACATACGGTCCAAAACTAACAGGAATCAAAGACAAAGATGAGCTTGATCATATAGTAGAAAAATCCCTAAAGGCTGCAGCTATTTGGGATGAAGTAAAGGATAAATTAGACCAAAAGGCCCTATCTTTTTCGGGCGGTCAGCAACAAAGGATTTGTATAGCAAGAACACTTTCAGTAAATCCTGAAGTAGTACTTATGGATGAACCAACAAGTGCTCTTGACCCAATTTCAACAGCAGCTATAGAAGAGCTTATGGGAGATCTTAAGGAAAAATATACTATAGTGATTGTAACCCATAACATGCAACAAGCTGCAAGGATTTCAGATGAAACAGCCTTCTTCCTTACTGGAGAAGTCATAGAAATGGATGAAA